>JAYTQG010000106.1:0-24397 GCA_043746815.1 Thermoleophilia bacterium
ATATTGCCGCCGCAGGAGGCCACTGCTACGGGTTCTCGGCGTTCGGGATGGGTCTTGCTGACGGCACACGGTCGGCGGGTAGCTATCCGCTCATCGGAACTCCTGCACGGCCCGCGGCGTTTGACATCGCAGCGGCGGGCGGACCGTCGTACCAAGCTCGGCGTGAGATCGCGAAGGGGTTCACGCTGCAATACAGCCGCGAGCTCGCGTTTCTCTCAGGGATCTCGAGGGGTGTTGGCGGCTTCCAGAACCTGCACGACAGCCTCACGCGTGAACTTGCGGAGGGGCGCCCTGTCGGGATTCGCATCCAAGACTCGCTGATAAGCGGGCACGCCGTCACTGCCTATGACCTCACGGACAATGGTGATGGAAGCTTCGATATCTGGATCGACGACTCCAACGCTCCCCTTCCGCGAACCGACGACGAGCCGGGCAACGCGCCAGCCACCGTGAGGGCGCTCACCAGCCACATCCACATCGACCGGTCCGGCTGGAAAGGAGTTCGCAGCTTCCGTACCAGCGGCGCGGTGGTTTCGAGCCCAGACTGGACGGGCGGCTTCGGCAGTATGGACCTCTACACCGTCGCGCAGCTCCGCGGCCAGCACCGCCTCATCACCGGGCTGCCGGACCTGATTCGAGTGATCGTTTCGGGGAGCGCTCCGGGGGCCGATCCAACTGGGATCACACCCATCCAACGAATCGATCCGAAGGCAGCGACGGCGACCGTTCTTGCGGCTGGCGCTGGCGGGGCGAATGCCATGGGCATCTTCGGGAAGGGATACGCGGCCTCGGTCGCAATGCGCCAAGGAGGGGGCCGCGCCACCTTCGACCCGCGAACCGGCCAGCTCGGGCTCACCGGCACAGGTGAAACCAAGGCTACCCTTGACCTCGCGCGTACGTCAGCAGCTGGGAGTGTGACGGCTGGTCTCGACATCGCCGGTGGCGGGAGCAGCATCGTCACGGTTAGCCGAGCCGGAGTCGCTGACATCACCCACACCGGAACTGCGGCGACAGTTTCGCTGCGCCTCGGGAGCACCCGGGCCGGCCGCATGCCGTCCGGTACTCGTTCACAGGCGATCCGCCTTGGAGCGGGGGAACGCCTGTCGGTCAAGCTTGCCGGAGGTCGTGTCGTCGGCACCGTCACCCGAGGTGGTACGGCTCGCCGCCTTGCGATCGTCGACACGCTCACGCCCCCACGTCGCCCCATCATCCGGCGTGTCGCTGTCACACGTGGGAACGGCAACCTCGTGGTGACCTCCTCCATCCGGGTGGCGGGGAAGGCCTCCGACCCCGTGTCGATCGGCCTCGCGGTCCTTCGCGGCAAGAAGGTGGTCTACCGGACCTCCCTCGCAACGGATCCGGAGGCGCTTCGCAAACCACTCGTCATCTCCACGGGGCGGATCGCGAACCCGAAGGGCCTGCGAGTCGTGCTCGTTGCGACGGCCTTCCGGGTGGCTGGTGGAGCCACCGAAGCGGCCAGCTCCGGGAAGATCACCAACGTGAAGTAGGTGACCTGCTCGGAGAAGAAGGTGGTCCGGTGACACTGCGAGGGTGCGTCACCGGACCGTACGGGCGCGAGCTGGGTCCCGGTCCCTGCTCGCGCCCTCCCGACAAAACGAAACCCGTTTCGCCGGTCGAAATGAGTATGGGCCGAGTTGGCCCGTTTCGGCAATTCAGGAGGTTTCAGCGCGACCTCAGACGGTTGTCTAGCCGGGCGTCCAGTTGACGGACGGTCGACTACCATCCGTTCGCATGGGGACCTTCGCGATCAGCCAGCAGTACCAGCCCTCTGGAAGCCAACCAGCGGCGATCGAGAGCCTGCTCGCGGGCATCGACGCCGGTGAGCGGTACCAGACACTCCTTGGGGTGACTGGCTCCGGCAAGACCTTCACGATGGCGAACCTGATCAGCGCCTCGGGCCGCCCGGCGCTCGTCATCGCCCATAACAAGACGCTTGCCGCCCAGCTCTGCAACGAGTTTCGGGAGTTCTTGCCCGAAGCCGCTGTTGAGTACTTCGTCAGCTACTACGACTACTACCAGCCCGAGGCGTACATCGCCGCCAGTGACACGTACATCGAGAAGGACTCGTCGATCAACGATGAGATCGATCGCTTGCGCCACTCCGCCACGGCGGCGCTGCTTGCGCGGCGCGATGTCGTGATCGTCGCCTCCGTCTCGTGCATCTACGGAATCGGTTCTCCCGAGCGCTACCGCGACGGGGTGCTGATTTTGCGCACCGGTGAGGAGCACCCGCGCGAGGGGATCTTCCGCTGGCTGGTGGACGTCCAATACCAACGCAACGACATGGTCCTGGAGCGTGGCCGCTTCCGGGTGCGTGGCGATGTGATCGAAGTGCAACCCGCCGACTCGGAGACCGCCTACCGGATCAGCCTCTTCGGGGACGAGGTGGAGAGCCTGATCCACTTCCACCCGTTGACCGGCGAGGTCCTGGACCAGCCTGTGCACGTCGCGATCTTCCCGGCGACGCACTACATCACGCCCCGCGAGACGATGGAACGTGCACTTCACGAGATTCGTGAGGAGCTTGAGATCCAGCACGCCAAGTTCATGTCCGAGGGACGTCTCGTTGAGGCCCACCGTATCCGCCAGCGCACCGAGTACGACCTGGAGATGATGCGGGAGCTTGGCTTCTGCTCTGGGATCGAGAACTACTCCCGCATCTTCGATGGGCGCCCGCCAGGCTCGGCCCCGTACACCCTGATCGACTTTTTCCCGGATGACTTTCTGTGCTTGGTGGACGAGTCGCATCAGACCATGCCCCAGGTGCGTGGCATGTACGAGGGCGACCGCTCCCGCAAGATCGCGCTTGTCGACAACGGTTTCCGGCTGCCCTCGGCGATGGACAACCGGCCACTGCAGTTTGCAGAGTTCATCGAACGGGTGGGGCAGACGGTGTTTGTCTCGGCGACGCCCGGTGAGTTCGAGCGGCGCGTCTCGCCGCGGATCGTGGAGCAGATCGTTCGTCCCACGGGCCTTGTGGACCCCGAAATTGAGGTGCGCCCGACACAAAATCAGGTGGACGACCTGATGAACGAGATCAAGGCGCGCTCGGATCGGAACGAGCGGGTGCTGATTACGACCCTGACGAAGCGCATGGCGGAGGACCTGACCGAGTACCTGCACGATCACGGCCTGAAGGTGCGCTATCTGCACTCCGATATCGACACGATCGAGCGAATCAAGATCGTCCGCGAGTTGCGCCTTGGCGAGTTCGACGCGCTCGTGGGTGTCAACCTTCTCCGCGAGGGACTGGACCTGCCGGAGGTCACCCTCGTCGCGATCTTGGACGCCGACAAGGAGGGTTTCCTCCGCGGGGAGACAGCCCTGATTCAGACCGTCGGACGTGCCGCCCGTCATGTCGAGGGGCGCGTGATCATGTACGCCGACAAGGTGTCGGACGCAATGGCCAAGGCCATCTCCGAGACCGACCGACGCCGCGCGATTCAGGTGCAGTGGAACACCGACAACAACGTCACGCCGACGTCGATCATCAAGGGCGTCTCCGACATAGCCGAGTTCCTGGGGCTTTCGGGTTCGGGCAGCGGTCGCGGGAAGCGCTCACGTCGCGACAAGCCCGACGGGGCGACTCCTCACACGAACGTGGACACCACCGAACTGCTGCGCCGAGCGGTTGAGCTTGAAGAGGAGATGCTGACCGCCGCCGAGGACCTGCGGTTCGAGCGGGCTGCCGAGCTCCGCGACGACCTGAAAGAGGTTCGCGCGGCGCTTGAGTCTCGCGCCGATGTTGCTGAGTCGGGTCGGCGGACGTGACCGCGATTCCAGATCCTGACGCGATTGTCTTCCGGACGCTCGCCGCCCCGGGTCTGGATGAGGACGACGTCGTCGCTGCGATGAGCGGCCAGTCCGGGAGAGGCGCGTGTTGGGGCGATGGGATGCCACCACCGGTCGCAGCCCCGGGTCACGCGGAACCCGCCAGCGAACGCCAGCGCCGTCACGACGAGATCTTGAGGCGCTGGCACCCGATTTCCTGAAGTACGGGGATTTCCCCGTCGCCCTCGGCAAGGAATCGCGCGAGGGTTCGCCTCCATGAGAACTGTCCGCGAGTCGTCCGTCACGAATGAGGAGAAGACCATGTTTGCGCGCCGTGCACCGTCATTCGCCAACCTTCCAAATTTGGGCCTCCTTGTTGTCAGTGCCACCCTGCTCGCCGGGTGCGGGGGTTCGGATACCCCCGCCGCCCCTGCCTCGTCGAACGCGAGTAGTGCCACCCCCTCTGCGGGTGAACCCAGCGGCACCTGCGCTACCAACGCTATCGCGGCGCAGCTTTGCGCCATGGTCAACATCACGGGCGACGCCCCAGTGAGCGGATCGACCTCCGGCCTCATCCTCACCGACAACTGCGCCGACTTCGCGAACGGCAAGGCGAGTGGCCTCAGTAGAGGTGGCCTCGATCTTCCAACGGAGTTTGCCCCCATCGACTCCGTCACAGTTACCCCCTCGATTAAGGTCGTCGACTACTCCGGCCCCGGGGGCTACGCGGGTGACAGGGTGACGGGCCTCGCAGGTGCGCCAGGGCTCCTGGTCAACCTTGACGAGTTCAACACCAACGCCGGGGGCAGCGTCGACGTGATCGTGGCCGCTGACGGCTCCGGAACCGTCACCTACACCGGTATCAAGAACGCCGCCGGGACCAAGAGTGTTTCAGGAAAGATTAAGTTCACCTGCAAGGAAAAGGGATGAACGTTCGCATGCGCACGCAACTGAACGGAGCGCTCGCCGTGCTCGCCCTCACGGCCGGTGTCGCGTCGGCCAACCCGTCAGCACCGGTGATCCAGACAACCTTCCCCGGCCCCTTGAGTCAGTCCAGTCCGACCATTCAATGGACCGACGCGACCTTCGATGGCGACGCACAGCGCGACCGGTACTACGTCCTCACGATCGCCGACAAGTCAGCGGGCACGCTGCAACAGGTCAACGTTCCGGTACCGCCGGTTTCCACCGGTAGCGTCAGCGTGCAGACTCCGCCACTGACGCCGTTCCACTCCTACGCGTTCTATGTTCACGCCAACGAACTCGACACGCGTGAGTGCGGTTTCTTTCCACGTCCCGACTGTCAGTACGGCCCAGGGCCTGAGAGCGCACCGCCGCCATACGACGTCATCTACGACCCGGACGGGCCCCGGGTGGATATGTTCGAGCATCGCGCCGACGTCAACGTGCCGTCATTCGCAGTCGAGGTTAAGGTTCATGACGTATTTCGTGTCACGGGGATCGAATTCACCGAGGCGAGTTCGTTTTCATGTTCGAGTCTTGCGCCTGCAGGTTCGTGCTTTCTGGCTAACCTCACGGGGGCAGGGTGGGACGGCACGGTTCGACTCCCGCTGAGCCCTGGTCCCGATGGCCGTCGGACGGTCAGGGCACGGTTCCGGGATTCCGCAGTCCCAGCGTCAAACCCCTGCTCGTTCTGCTTCGATTTTGATCTTCCGGGAAACGTCTCGTCGGTGCAAACGGTGACAGTTCTTCTTGATACGCGCAAGCCAACGATTTCGTTGGTGCAGAGCACCTCGTCGGCGATCACCGGAGTGCCGGTCGCGTTTGACGCGTCTAACTCGAAGGATGGCACGAGTAGTTCCATCGACAGCGGCCTTCCTCAAGATGGCGGATTCGATTGGGACTTCGGTGACAGAGGAAAGGGCTCCGGCCCTTCCGTTTCCCACACGTACACCGTTCCCGGTACGTATCGGGGCACGGTCGAACTTACGGACAATGCGAGGAACGTCCAGACACAGGCGTTTTCGGTGACGGTGACCAAGCCGGTTCCCGCCCCCACTGGGACCGCTCCCTCGGGGACCGTCGCCCCTGGGAGTGCCGCAACACCCGCTGCTGGTGGCGCGACGACCTCGCCGGGCGGCGTGGTGAGCGGTGGTGCGACGCCGGTGGGTGGGGTGAGGGTCGGTCGTCTTGTTCGATTTGGGAAGTATCGGGCTCACCGTCTGGGACGCGTTCGGGTGTCGGCCTCCGCGGTGACGACCTTTGTGGGTGCGCTCCGGCAGGGAAAGCGCACCATTCAACGGATCGGTGTGACGGGCGGCCCGGGAACGGTGACCCTCGGCTTCATCCCACCGAAGGCCGGTCGCTACGTCCTATCCGTCACCGGTGCCGGCGTCGCACAAACGCTCCCGATCACCGTCAGGCGGTAGGCGCTATCTATCTCGCTCCGGAGTCGCCGCCGAGTACAGGCGCGCAAGCTCGGTCCGATTTCGGAGGCTCAGCTTCCGGTAGATGCGTGACAGGTGCATTTCGATCGTCTTCGGACTGAGGAACAGCAGCGATGCCGCTTCGCGCGTCGTTGCCCCGTTGGCGACGACCTGCGCGACCCGTTCTTCAGCTGGGGTCAGCAGGCGTTCGCTGTCACGCGCGATGTGGACCGCCGCGACGGTGCCAAGCTCGTCCAATTGGCGGAGCGTCGCCGCACACCAGGGATCGGCTCCCGCCGCGGTAAAGCGCTCCAAGGCTCGGGCCAAGGCAGCTCGAGCCTCATGCTCGCGGCCCCCGGCATGGAGGCGCTGACCGTAGACAAGGTCGGTGCGCGCCTTCGCGAAAGGGCCGTCGTCGGCCACGCTGTGAGCGGCTACTGAGGCCTCGAACGCCTGGTCGATTCCATCCAACGGCGCAAGGAGAAGGTCGAGACGTCGAACGCCCGGCACCAGCACCGGAGACAAAATCGAAGCGCGCGCGTGCTCGACAATTGCAACCGCGTCGAGGTGTCCTAGCTGTACGGCCAGTTCTGCCCGGTCGGTTACGTATTCCCCGTGCAGGGTTGCCAGGTTGCCCAGCGGCGGGAGCGTTTCCCGCAGCGGGTCAAGTTCATCGAAGGCCCCCTGGAGATCGCCCGCAGTCCACTTCGAAATGGCGCGGCTCACCGCAAACCCTGGATTGAGAGACGGGGCGAAGATCAGACGCGGATCAGCGGTGATCGTCGATAGGGTGGCCACATCGCCAAGGTGCGCGCAGGCGACCGACGCGATCACGGCGGAGTGCGAGAGGGGGAGCGGCCCGGCGCCCTCGCTGGCAAGTTCATACCCCTCCAAGGCGGACCGACGTGCCTCCCGCAGTAGGCCGCGCTGAAGAAACACGGTACCGATGAAGGCCTGCAGCCACGCGGCAGCCGGTCCGTTTCCGATTCGCCGGGCGGCGTGGAGCATACGCTCGGCGTGGGCCTGACCCTCGCTCGCTAACCCAGTCGCCAGCGCGAGAAACGCCAGGGGTGACGCCATCATCGGGTCACCGTCGACGGTCTCCTCCAGTGCAGCCTGGGTCTGCGCCGCGGCCTCGTCCACGTCACCCCACACCATCAGCGCGGACGCATGCCGAACGTGAGCGAGTATTCCGCGGCCGAAGTAGCCCGACGCGGGAACCGTCGGCTTGCCTCCCAACATGTCGTCCGGGGTGCCGATTTTTCCGACCTGCCAAATGAGCGCAAACTCGCTGCCGCGAAGGACATCGGCCCGAAACGGGTCAACGGCCCGGATGCCCGGTTCGTGCTCCGCGATAAATGCCGGGAGCGACGTGATGTCACCGGACCACGCCATCACCATCGCCGTCAAAATCCGCGCATCGGCGACCAGCTCGGGATCGGTGGAGATCTCGATCACCCGGCCGATGATTTCCCGGGGATCACCGCTGATGCCCGCGATCATGCCCGCCGCGGCGAGCAGCCGTCGCGCGCGCAGCTCCCGGTCGGGCGTGATCTCGGCGGATCGAAGCCACGCGGCGGCCGCCGCGGAACGGTCACCGCGCGCCGCCGCATCACCGGCGACTCCCTCCAGGGCGTCGGCTCGATCGGCGTCTACGCCGTCAACAGCGAGCGCCTCATGCCAGATTTTCCTCGTTCCGCGCAATGCCCCGGCGACATCAGCATGCGCCGCTCGCCGCTGCTTCGGTGTGGCGACGGCGAGGATGGCCGTGCGGACCAGTGGGTGGCGAATCTGCAGGGTCCCATTGGATCTCGCCAAGAGGCCGGCTCCCTCGGCTTCGTCCAACCCCGCTGCTGAATCGCCGATGACCTCGGCGAGCGTCCCAAGCTCCAGTTCACCGATGGTTGCGACGGCCCGTGCGATGCGTTGGCCGTGGGTCGAGAGTCGCTGGTAGCCCTCGGAGAACGTTTCCACCAAGCGATTGCCCACAGCGGGCGAGCTTGGGAGTGGGGTGTCGCCCGTTGCTTGGGCTGAGGTCAGGTGCCGCGCCAACTCGGTGACGCCCAGCGGGTTACCTCCCGTAATCGCCGCAATCTTCTTCGCGACCGGACCCGCCACCTGATGGAGGGAAGTGGACTGGGCAAGCACTGCAGTTTCGTCGTCGCCCAGCCCAGTGACGGTGACCTCATCGAACCCGAGGTCCGGTCCGGTGATCGGACTGGAATCGCGTACCGCGGCCACAACGGCGATGGGGTCGTTTGCAATCCGGCGGAACACGAAGCCGAAGATGTCTCGCGAGGTGGGGTCGACAAACTGAAAATCGTCGACCAGGAGCAGCAATGGCGACTGGTCAGCCGCCGCACTGAGGAGTGACAGGAGGGCGGAGCCAACACCGAGTGGCTCCACGGCGACCGGCGGGCCGATACCGGTGATCGAATCGAGAAGGGTCTCCTCGCGGTCGGTGAGGTTGGCGCGCGCGTCCCGGAGGCAATGGACGAGGCCAACAAGGCCAGCGTAGGTCACTCCGGTCTCGGTGTCGCTGCAGGAAAGGCTGATCGTCTGGAAGCCCTTGGTGTTGGACTCGATCTGCCGGAGGATCGCTGTCTTGCCCACCCCGGCTTCCCCACGAAGGAGCACTCCGCGACCGCGGCCATCGCGCACCCGGTCAAGGAGGGCGCCAATTTGGTCAAGCTCGGGCTGACGGCCGATGATCACTCACGGGGGACACTAACTGACGATTCGGGCGTTTTCGGCGCTAGGGGACCGCTACCACCCAAGTCTGACCCGCCCCTTGCCAGCCCACGATGGCGCTTCCCGCCGAATTTATCGCGACTGACGGGTTCTCGATTCCACCCTTGCCAGATGGACTCGTGATGGCGGTCAGCGTACGTGGGGCGCTCCACGCCTGGGCCGTTGGATCGCTGGAGCGGGCCACGCTGAGTCCACACTTGCTGTTGCGCCAGGCGGCCACCTGCGCACCCTTTCGCGAGGCCGCCGATGCCACTTGAAACGTGTCGCTGTCGCCGGGTGCGCTCAGTCTGACGGGGGCCGTTACGCGTCCCTCGGGCATCAGCGTTCGGGCGAAGGTCGCGTTCTCGCTGGTCACGATGAGCGCGCGCGAGCCGAGGCCAGTCAGACTAACGCGATCGCTCGCAGGGCCGGTCTGGACGTCCGGACCTCTGGCGGTACCCAGGTGAGCCATGGACTTGGCGGCGAGTTGGAACACCGAGTACGTGGCGCCAGGACAGCCGCGAGTATTGACGCAACTATGGACCCTCGCAGGATCATCCCGCTCGGCGATCCTGATAGCCGAGGCCCGTTTTGCCACGCCCGTAGACGATGGCCGATCCGTCCGGGGCCGTTGCGATCGGAAGTGCTCGCTCACAGTTCAATCCGTCGTTGTTTGGGTCGTGGTAGATGTCCTCACATGGGGCAGTGCCGCTGTAGGTCCATTTCCCTCCGGAGATGTCGTGCTCCAGGACCCCGAGGGGGCTGTCGCCCGGGCCCTCGTGGCCCGACCAGCTGATGAAGATCCGCGGTCCGGCGAGTGCGGCATTGCCGGAGGCACTCCCTCCGGGGCTGACCCCCGTCACAAACTCTGGCGCACCAAACGTCGCCCCGGTTCGCACCGACGCAAACAGGCCGCCGCTTGCCGGATCCGACCAGTTGACGACCGCGGTTCCACTCGCGTCGAGGTGAGCACCTGGAGAGCGTGCGTATGTGTTGAGGACGATTGGTCCGACACTGTCGAAGCCACTCGCGACAGTGCCTTCAGCGACGGTGATGTCGGTGCCCGGTGCCCCTCGTAGTTCCTCGCCGACACCGTAGGCGTTCGGGCCGCTGGGCCCCGGAATCCACGCAACGATCATGCCTCCGGCCTCTGAAACGTCAGCACTGACGCCCGCGTGCTGTCCGGTACCGGGCGGAAGTGGATAGATGGTCGGTGAACCCCAGGCGGCGCTGAGGTGGCGGAGCGTCGCGACGTTGACCGCGCCTGCGGAGGAGATCCAGGTGACCAGAACGTCGCTCAGCGAGTTGGTTCGCAGGATCGGGGCGGGTGACCTTGTCGATGATGAGCTGTCGTAGCTTCCAACGTCACCAGGACTGAAGGTCAGCCTCGGTCCAGGTTTCCACGGCGCCCTTGCGCCTTCCCGGTGAGCGGTGGCCACAACACAGGAGGGTGTCGCGCCAGCTGTGCAGCGGACGGTGGCAATGGTTGCCCTTGTCGCGCCGACGGCCTGGACGCTGGTCCGCTCGAACCTCAGCGGGAGTTGCTTCCCTGCGCCCCAGCGCTGGCCACGGGGTCGCTCAGCAACCACGAGTCGGAGTCCCTCCTTCCATGTCGCGATTGCCGCACCGTCTTCGCTCAAGCTGATCACGGACGAGGAACCAGGCGCGCGCCCGAGGTGGATGATTGGGCCGAACTTGCGAGACCGCGCGACGCGCTCGATCACGATTGGACCCACGCGGTCGCGCCCGCCCGCGATGGCACCGCCCCCGGATCGCAGCTGCATCCCGTTGATTGCGAGGCCCTTCGGCAGTGACAGGGATTTGACCGGCCCCCACGGGCCTGCGGGAGCCGCGCTTGCAGCGAGCGGAAGTACGGCTGAGGTGACCGCGGCGATTGACAGGATGGCACGGTTTGTCATGGTCGGAACCTTGTTCGAAGTGGTGACACGGCGGCTCGACACCAGTGACGACGGGTCGGGAGTCGTGGGGTGGAGATGTCTGGCAAGTCTTTCGACGTGGCCCCACCTCCGCGACAGGGATTTCCCTGCTTCGAAGGTCTCGGTTGGGAGACCGCCTCCGACGGTGTGGACCCCTACGGCAAACGCCACCAGAAGCGGCCAAACGAGGGCGAACAGCGATTGCCGAGCTGTCGCTACAGGGAAATCCCCGTCGCGACGCCAATGTCGACGCGCCACACTCGGTCCACGAATCAACCGGTCGACAAGGGGGCAGGCACCAATGTCGTGGAGCGCAGGGGCCAAGCGGTGTGGGTCGGGCTGGATTGCGCTCGCGCTCATACTGGTGTGTTCGACCGCCGCCCTTGGCGAGTCGGCTGGCAGCGCCGCGCGTTCGGCACAGGCCGGGTGGATTGACGCCGGGGGAGATCACTCCTGCGCGATTTCCCGTGGTGTTGCGAGTTGCTGGGGCCTCAACACATCCGGTCAGGCGGGTGTTGGTGGCACGATCAGCCCATCCCCGGTCGCCGCCGTACGCATCCCGGCCGGTCGACGGGCGGTATCCATCGCGACGGGCAAATCACACTCGTGTGCGGTGCTCGACGATGGTACTGCTACGTGTTGGGGAGCTGGCGGAGGCGGCCAACTCGGAAACGACGACTTCGCAAACGCACCCACTCCGGTGGCGGTCAGGCTCCCGTCGGGTCGTCGAGCGGCGTCCATCGCGGCCGGGGATGATCACTCGTGTGCGGTGCTGGATGACGGCTCGGCGATGTGCTGGGGCGCTAACGGCTCCGGGCAACTTGGGGACGGGAGCGCGCCGGCCAGCTCAGCCGTTCCCGTGGCCGTCAGGCTGCCAGCTGGCCGGCGTGCGACCGCGATCGCCGCCGGTATGGCCCACACCTGTGCAATCCTCGACGACGGAATGGCCGTCTGCTGGGGGTCGAATTCTAACGGGCAGCTCGGTGACGCGAACCTTCCGAAGAATGCTGGTACGCCGGTTGGCGTCAGACTGCCCACCGGACGTCGAGTAGTGGCGATCTCAGCCGGGGGAGACACATCGTGCGCGGTGCTCGACAACGCAGTCGCCTCCTGTTGGGGCGGCAACTACTTCGGTGACCTCGGCAACGGAAACCGGCCCACTAACGCTGGGGCACCTGTCGCCGTCAACCTTCCGATCGGGAGCCGAGTGACGGGGATCGCGACGGGCGGCGGCCACAGCTGCGCGATTCTGGAGAATGGCTCGGTGGCCTGCTGGGGCCTTGGCTTGTTCGGGGAGATCGGCGACGGCACGCAAATCATCCGTTCAGAACCGGTAGCGGTCCTCCTGCCGACTGGCAGCCACGTGATCGCCGTAAGCGCGGGCGCGGCACACACGTGTGCGGCTCTCGACGACGGGTCGCTGGACTGTTGGGGAAGCGACTTCTACAAGCAGCGCGGCGATAGTTTCGTCGGCGATCGGTGGGACCCATCCACCAGCGTTCGGACCCTGTCACTCGGGTCCATCCCGGTGCGCGTCGCGAACCTGTCGGTCCAGATCGACCCCGTGCCCCCAACATTGACACCTGGGCAAAGCACACAGGTGGTGGTTCGCGTCGCCAACACGGGCCCCGATCCGGCGACGGGCGTCAGTGTGATGCTGAGCACGACCCTGCTGACCGTCACCGCCCAGGTCCCCTCGCAAGGGACTGTCTCCGGAGTGAATTGGCAGGCCCAGACCATCGCCCCTGGTGCCCAGGCGGCGTCGGTGGTGACGGTGTCGGCCGCGGCTGCGGGCAGCGCGTCGCTCACCGCCGAGGTGACCGCCGTGAACGAACCCGACCCGAACTCATTTCCCGGCAACCACGTCGCCTCTGAGGATGATCAGCGGACGGTCACGCTGCTCATTCGGGCGGACGTTCCTACCGGTTCTGTCCAGGTCGGGCCGGGACCTGTCGTGCAGCCAGGGCCGGGACCGCCAGCGGGCCGGGTCCGTCCGGTCGGGCTGGGTCTGAGGGTGACACGCGCCGGTCGACGCATCGCCGCGACCGGGCGCCTGACCCTGCCAGCCGCAACTCCTTGTACCGGAACGGTGGTCGTCGAGATGACCCTTGGCAAACGGCGAACCCAGGTCCGGGTTCGCGTGCGCGGTCCGGCGTCCGCGTGTCGCTACTCGGCCAGCCTTCGTGCCCCCGGAAGCGGTCGCCTGCGGGTTGTCGCCCGCTACGGGGGTAGCCAAGTGCTACTGCCACTGAGCTCGGTGCGCCGCACGCTGCTGCTCAAGTGAGCTGAGCCGGACCCCTATCAGGATGTGATCCGTTGGGGGATGAAGCTCGAAGGCCCGGGTGCAAGTCCCCCGACGCCGCTCTCTCGTGCGGGCGGCACGACGCCAACCGGCGTCTGAAAGGACCGTATGAAGACTCACTCGCAGCACCGACGGGTCGGCATCTCTGCCTTGGCCGTCGTCGCCGTGGCAGGGGCCGCCTATCCGATTTTTGGTAGCGCCTCCAGCCACCGGGAAGCACCTGCGATTTCGCAGGATCCCACCGCGGACAACACGGATGTGTACGCATTCACGAGTCCGGACGACCCAAACAGCGCGACAATCATCGCGAACTACATTCCGGCTGAAGAGCCCTCCGCCGGGCCGAACTACTACAGCTTCTCCGATCAGGCCCGGTACGGAATCAAGATTGACAACACCGGGGACGGCCGCTCGGACATCGACTACGAGTTCCGCTTCCACTCCCGGATCATGAATCCGAAGACGGCGCTCTACGCCTTGCCGCCGGGTGTCGTGTACGACCCGGCCGCCGCGACGGGCTCCAGTTGCACGACCGGTGCCTACAAGAACCTCAACATCGTGCAGACCTACGACGTGCGTCGCACCGCAACCAGTGGTGGACGCCGCTCCAGCGAGATCATCGCTCGCAACGTTCCGGTTCCACCCTCGAACGCGGGTGGGAAGTCCACGCCCAACTACGCAAGCGCGCTCGTGTCGCCGGCGATTTGCACGCTCAAGAACGGCACCAAGATTTTCGCTGGCCAGCGTGACGATCCGTTCTTCGTTGACATCGGGGCGATCTTCGACCTCGTCAACTTGGAGCGGCGCGCGAAGACCGGACCGGTCGACAACCTCGCCGGATTCAGTGTTCACTCGATTGCAATCCAGGTTCCAAAGAGTGAGATCAGTCGCAATGGCAACAGCCCGAGCGACGCGAATGATCCCGAGTCAGTGGTCGGTGTCTACGCAACGGCCGATCGCCTCGCCGTGAACTACAGCTGGAAGGGCGACGGCAAGGATTCCGGGAAAGACAAGGGCAAGAGCAAAGGCAAAGACGGCAAGAACGATGGCCGTTGGCGCCAGGTCTCACGTCTTGGAAACCCGCTGATCAATGAGGTCGTCATTCCGCTTGGTCTCAAGGATCGCTGGAACGCCAGCGCGCCAGCGAAGGACTCGCAGTTCGCGGACCTCTACACGAGCCCTGAGCTTGCAGCCAACCTGAACGCGCTCTTCAAGGTGGGTGCCCCGACCACTGGGCGCAGTGACCTCGCGGCGGTTCTGTTGACCGGTTTGCCGCCAGGGAACCCGTTCAAGCTGGTCACTCAAGTTGGGAAGGGAACGCCTGCTCAGGCGGACCTCCTTCGCTTGAACCTTGCCATCCCGACGACGCCGGTTGCCAAGCAAGACCGCATGGGTGTCCTCGCTGGGCAGGCCGATGGTTTCCCCAATGGACGTCGCCTTGGTGACGATGTTGTGGACATCGAGCTGCAGGCGGTCGCTGGTGCGCTGGTGCGCCCCGCGGGCGAAACCCCGAAGTTGGGCGACGGCGTGAATGCCGACGACCAGGGATTCCTCAGCACGTTCCCGTACGTTGGGACGCCGGTTGCTGGTGTCGAGAAGGCCAACGCGCGTCCGGTCACCTTCCCGGCTCCGTAGGGATCGTTGCAAACGGGGGCGCATGGACGCGCCCCCGGCAGGACTCACCATTCGGCCTCTCAGGGAGGCCGAAGCCCCATTTTGAATGGGGTCCAGCGGCACAGAGTTGACCCAATGACGCGGACCACGGTCACAAACCACCAAATTCGGGGTCTGACCCGGGTCTGACCCCTCTAGAGCGAACGTTGGCCAGGCGATGAAAAATGTGGAGTCCATGCACTCGCAGCGCAATCGCGGTTGGACGCCAGTCCTGCCGTTTATGGTCTTCGCGGCGACGGTGCCACTTCTCATTCTTGCGGTGGCTGCGGTCGGCGCATCGGGTCCGCCCCTTCCGAACTTGGTGGCCGATCCGCCGGAGAACGTCACCCTGGAGACCATCAACGACCAGGCAGGCAAACCGCGCCTGCTTGTGCGGTTTGACGGCTTCATCCACAACCGCGGCCCGGGGGCGCTGGAGGTCCGCGGCGGTGAGCGGAAGGGACGGGTCATGAAGGCGAGGCAGTGGGTTCGCGGGTTGGACGGTGTCTTCAAACCGGTTGATCCGCCGAGTGGCATACCGCTGTCACTGGTCTATGAGACCGCCGATGGGCACAACCACTGGCATCTCAAGAACGCCGCTCGGTACACCCTTTGGAACTCCGCCCGCCGGGCAGTCGTTGCGACTGCCGGAAAGGTGGGCTTCTGCCTGGAAGACAATGAGGCGGTGTCAGGGAGCGGTAACGTCGACCCCAGGTACACCAACGACTCGAACCGCTTTTGTCACAAGGGAAGGCCGAACGTGCCCAGGATTACGGAGGGCATCTCGCCCGGCTGGCGTGACGTCTACGCCCGCAATCTTCCCTTCCAGTGGGTTGACGCATCGGACGTTGCGCCCGGAAGGTACTGGCTTGGCGCCGAGGTCGACCCGAAGCATTCGATCCGCGAGTCGGACCCGAACGATCCCGTCGCCTTCGCCCCAGCTCCGGTGGTGATTGACGGCTACACGGCCACGAGCGCCACCTTCGCTGATCTGGTCACCGACGCCCCGTCACCCGTATTGCTCGACGCTGACGTTACGGGCGTCCCGGGTCCGCGCGCATTTCGGATCCTGACGCCGCCCGCTCACGGTCACCTGGATGCTGCGACCGGCGAGCGGCGTACCAATCCAGTCGTGACGTATACACCGGACGACAAGTTTCGGGGGTCCGACCGGTTCACCTACGTTGCGATCGACTCGACGAGTCCGTTCCCGCTACGCCCGAGACCGGCCACGGTGACCCTTCGAGTCGGGCCGACCTACATCGCGGCGTGAAGTTCGGCGGTGAGACGGACGATCTCGCGGGTCATCTCCGTGTTTTGCGCCAACATCGCGAGGTGCTGCTCGGCCATCGTGCGCTGGCGCTCCAACAGTTCGGTCTGCCGCGCCTCGAACGCTTTCTCTCGCTCAACCTCGGCCGCGCGGTGATCTTGTACGGCTGCGGCGCGCAATTTGTCACGCTCGGCCTGGCGTGTCTGCGCCAGGAGAATAAGCGGCGCGGCGTATGCCGCTTGGGTTGAGAACGCGAGGTTCAACAGAATGAATGGGTAGGGATCCCAGCGGAAGCTGAACGCCGCAGCATTGGCCGCGATCCACAGCACGACGAAGACCGTCTGAACGACGATGAACTGCGGTGTGCCGAAAACTCTGGCGAAGCGCTCGGCCAACACCCCGAACCGATCGTTGCCGAAGACCCCATGGTGGGAGATGGGGGTGGCTGGGTCAGTTGGCACGAGACCTCACTTGGTCAGATGAACGGGTCGAATGTGACGACCCTACGCGCCTCTCCGCCACAGGAAATACTTCACGCCGCTGTCGGGGCTGCCGTACGGAACGGTCCCGAGGAACGTGTAGCCGCCACCGGATCGCAGATCCTGGTCGATGTCCGTGGCGCTGACCGCGCGAGGCGCGTACCGAAGCGCCACCAAATCGAAGTAGCCCGCCTTGATGGCGGAGCGATACGCGGGCGCCCCGGTCAAGTAGTTTCCCGCCGCGTCGCGGTACTCAAAGAAGTCCAGACCCGTCCACTGCCAGGGCGATGACAGATCCGCCAAGTAGTACCGAGCCACCTCGACGTCCTCGACAAGCAGTCGGCTGGACTGCGGGTGAATCTGGGTTCGCAACGCATCGACCATCGCGTCGCTGGGCAGCCACTGACGGTAGAGATTGTTGGACTGGGCAAGACCGGTTCCGGCAACCGCCACGCACAGGCTGCTGACAAGTGCCAATCGGGTGCCGGGTGCGCCGAGGCGACGGTCTCGCAGCACGCGACTGACGCCCAATCCCGCGAGTGGCGCGAGGAAGAGCAAGCCGAACCCGACGTGTTTGTGAAGCGAGACTTCCTCGCCCTTGTACACGTGGTACGCCGGGGCCAAAAGCCCGGTCAGCAGCAGCATGATGAGCAGCGGTCGGCGTCGGTGCGGGCGCATCAGTACCGCGACGATCCCCAAGACGACGAGTGGGCCGATGAAGATCGCCGACTTCAGAAGGAGCGTTTGTGCCGAGGCATTGACAATCGCCGTGCGGTTGGTCGTCGAAAATGCAAGGCCGGTGGTCGCATCGACCCCGATGAGCTGAAACGCGATTGCAAACGCGAAAATCATCCCGACAATTGCTGCCGCGACTCGGAAAAAGACGGTGCGTCTGCCGCCGTGACGGTGGGCCTCGAATCCGAGGAGCGCGAACACGCTCGGTGCATACAAAATGCCCGCGTACTTGACCGCGGCGGCCAGTACCAGAACGGGGCCGACGCTGAGGACAAGCCACATTGATTTCCCGCGGGCCGCGCGAACTGCGAGGTACGTGGCCGCCGCGAGGAGCATCACGCAGAGGGCGTCGTACGTCGCCAGGTGTCCGATGAACAGAATCGGACATGCGCTTCCAAAGAACACCGCCGCGACGGTCGCCGCGCGGCGGTCGAACAGGCGCGCGGTTGTGAGGTAGACGAACATCGTCGCGATGAGGGTGCAGGCGAGGCTCAACAATCGGGCTGCGGCCAGCCCACCCCACGAGTCGAGCGCGTGTGCGAGGACCGGATACAGCGACGGAACACCTGAGAAATACCGTTCGAAGTGATCGAGGAGCGGCGCCCCGTCCACGACATGGTTGGTGATCTCACGCCCTGCGTAGAGATAGAGCGCTTCATCTTGAAACGCCGTGTTCTTGAGGCGCAGGGACCCGGCCACCTGCCAGACGAAGACCGCGAGCAGCGGAGCGGAGGCCCGAAAACGCGCCGCGAGAGCGCCGAAGGACATCGTGCTGAGGACGCGCGGGACGGTGGTCACGGTTGACGCCCCTCACAGGCGGCCCGCTGCACCCCGGCGGCGCCGCGCACGTGGAGCTCGGCGGCAACCCGTCGCAGTGCGGCCCGTGACGCGGGGTCCGAGTCTGACGCCCACTGTGCGAGCTGGACACGCGTGGGCTTCGTCAGCGGCCCGCCCTCGTGGTAGACGATCGCTGCGACGTACGGCTGGCCACCGGTCGCTGGCCTGATCCGGTTAATCCATTCGGCCTTCTCCGAACTGGGACCGGCGGCGGTGAACTCGATGAATAGCGGCGTTCCGGGATGGTTGCGCGCGACCGCCGCCATTGCGTTCACCGGCCCGGGCCACGTCGTGTGCGGATAGTTGACGAAGCTGATCAGCGCGACGTCGATCGTGCCCTTCGGGGGTGCAAACCGCGCGTCGTGTGCGGGGTCCGCGGGTGCCCACACCCACCGGACATTCTTCGCGCCCTGGCGTCTGAAGATGCTGCGCGCGTGGAGCCACGCGCGCGCCGAATCGCTCGGAATTCCGCCGCCTGCAACCGCAGATGACGGTGCCCAGTTTCGGTCGACCTGTTGGAGAATGGTGAGGTAGACGGGCTTTCCGTACTGGGCAAGCTCATTGGCCCACCGTTCGAGGGCTGCGTCGTGCGCTCCGTTTGCGATCGCCGGAAGGCTCGATGCGCGGTTGGCGGCACCGTCTTTCGTAAACAGAAGTGTTATCCAGGGCCGGGCACCTCGCATCGCTGGTGATCTTGACCAGGCTGCGTCGAACTGGTCGCCGATCTCCTGCCTTCGGCCAACGATTGCCACGTGGATGCCCGCCACGCACGGAACGGAGACGGCGTTTACATCGAGCTGATCCGCGGGAAGAAAGACCCCAAGGTAGGGTGGCCGCTTGTCGGTAACGATGGAGAACACCCGGGCACGTGAGGGCTGGAGTCCCTGGTAGACGGAGGTTCCGACGGCCGCGGGCACGAAGAGGGCAGCGCCGATAAACAGCGGGCGCAGTCGTGCCTTGGTGGCCCATGGACCCGGCTGACGCGCGACTCCGCGGTCGCCCCGTATGTCCAGGTAGCCAAGCCACAGGAAGGCAACGAGGAGAAAGCCGGTGTAGGCAACCCATCCGGCAGCGACGACGGCCGCATCTCGGTTGTGTGCAAGGGCAGCCGCAACGATGCCAGCAACACAAAGGGCGAGGGCAACAAGGTGGGGGATGAGGCGTTTCCAGCTGGCAGCCTCCGTTCGCCGTTTGGGCGTGACGACGAACCCTTGCTTGGTTCCCGGCGTAAAGGCCGCCCAGACGCTCTGCACCAATGCAGGGGCACTTCCCACACCGATGATGCGCCCGCGGATGCTCGATGCTCCCCGAACGGCGTGCCAAAAGGCCAGCTGCGAGAGGATCAAGTATGGAAGAAACGTGATGAAGAAGCTCGACAGGTACGCGCCGCGAACGGGTGCCAGACCGGTGAACAAGAAGATCAGAGGTGCGACGAGGAATACGATGTTTCGCAGGCCGCCGAGATAGTGAATACATGCCAGCCCATACTGGATCCGCTGGGGGAAGCGAAGTCGCCCGTGCCAGGGCAGGACGATCGACTTCCAATGTGAGCGAAGGACGCCGAGCGTGCCGGTGGCCCACCTTCGCTGCTGCGCGAAGTAGCTCTTCAAATCGACTGGCCCGAGGCCGATCGCGAGGTTTCCCGGGACGAATGTGCTCTGCCAGCGGTCATGCAGCATGATCGACGCGGCGAAATCTTCGGTGACCGAGGTTGTCGGAAAACCGCCAATCTCGTCCAGTGCCGAGGCCCGGATCACGACATTCGTACCGCAGATAAACGCTGCGTTCTGGCGAGACTTCCCAGGGCAGAGCACCGTGTAAAAGATGGCCTGTTGGTGGTCGGCCCACCGGGCAACTGGATTGTCGAGGTTGCTGTAGTACTGGCCGCTCTGGACCCAGCCCATGGCGGGATTGGCGAAGGGCGCGATGGTTGTCTCAAGAAAAACGGGGGCTGCGATCTGGTCAGCGTCAAAGATCACGAGGAGCGTGTTCCCGACTGCGCCGATCAACTGACGGGCGTGTTCGATGTTCCCGGCCTTGGCCCCCCCGGGAACGGTGCGCGTCACACACTCGACGCCGTGTTGGGCGGCCAGGTCGTCGATTTCGTTCCAGCCAGCGAAGTTCGCGACACGGCCGTCGTTGCAGACAACAATGCGGATCTGGGCGGTTGGATGACGGCCGACATACCGCGCAGCGGTGGCCTTCGCGGCGACGATCGTGGGTTCGACAATTCCGACACCCTCGTTGACCGTTGGAATGAGGACGAAGATGGGGAGCTGGCTCGGGTCCTCCCGGGCAGCCATGACACGTTCACGTCGTGGCCACAGGGTGTAGGCCATCCCCACTGATTCGATCGCTGCGTGCAACTCTGCGAGGAAGAGCGGCACGGCGATCCATGCAAGGTGCCAGTTCACGACCGTCACGCGCCATCCAAGGTACGCGAGGGCGCTCAGGGTGACGCCGCTTGACAACGCAACCGTCTGGGCATCACGCGACGCCAGACCGGCGTGCGGCGCGAGGGCAACGATGAACAGGATCGCAGCCAGCATCAGCCACGCGCCCTGCGGTCGAGTGACGGCAACAGTGCCAGCGAGCGCGAGCACGGCAACCGCCAAACGGCGAACTAGAATCTTCCAGCTCCCCCGCGCAGGAACGTCCGGGATCATCCGCGCCGAGGTTGTCGCCGTCGCCTGGAACGCCCACCTGCGACACAGGATGAAGTTCAGCGGGGCGCTCGCACCGATTGCGATTGCCTGGCTGGGGATCGATCGGATTCCCACTGCGATAAGTCCTCGCAGGACTCCAAGGCTGACCAGGAAGGTCAACGCGCTGACCGCCGCGTAGCGGACCAGTTGGGCGGGCGCGCGCTGCGTCGTGGCGCCAAACGTCCACACCCGGTTCAGCACAAAGTTACTGAGAAGCGCAACGAGGAAGGCTCCCGTGGCTGCAAGCAGCGGTGTGACCCCGGCAAACGTCACGAGGGCCGCAAAGACCGCGAGGTTCACGGCGTAGCCGCTCAGACCCACGAGACCGAACCGCAGCAGTGTCCGGCCGAGGCCCTTGAGGACACCGAATCTGAGACCGGGGACCATCAGCATTGCTTCCAGAACGATCCGGGAGGACATCTTCGACGTGCCGATCGTCCGGTCCGTGAACGTGATCGGGATCTCGACGACGCGGAAACCCGACGTCACCGCGAGGTAGTTGACGCCAATTTGGAACGCGTACCCTTGCGCACGTACGCCTTCGGCGAGAACACGTTCCACGACCCTTCTGCGAAGACACTTAAAGCCGCCGGTGAGGTCACGAACGCCGACCCCCAAAATGGTCTGGGCATATGCACAGCCACCGCGGCTAATAACGCGCCGAACTGGACCCCAGTCGGCCAGGCGGCCGCCGCTCACATACCGAGAGCCAATGACGAGGTCGGCGTCTTTAGTAGCCGCGATGAGGCCTGGCACCGCTGCGGGAGAATGCGAGAAGTCGCAGTCCATTTGGACGATGAGATCGGCTCCGCGCTTCAGCGCGTAGGCGAACCCAGCAAGGTACGCGGGCCCAATTCCTTCCTTGACGGGCCGGCTGAGAAGCTCGATCCGCTCGTCGTTGGCCGCAATCGTTCGAACGGCGTCCGCCGTTCCGTCCGGGGAGTTGTCATCAATGACCAGGATGTGAAGGTCACTGGTCGTCGGCTCAAGCGCCGCCACCAGCTCGCCGATCAGACGCCCGACGTTCTCCACCTCGTTGTAGGTCGGAACGCACACCCAAACGGCCTCGCCGGGATTTTGTGCCTCAAATCTCCCACCGAAGCGGTCGGGCAACGTCGTCTCCTTACGCAACACTGCTGGTCGTCCCTGACAACGAGTGCAGCGCGCGTTTCCTCTCATCACGCCACCCGTTCGTTACCCGCGTCGATGACGCTACATCGGTTCAAACACATCCGTCAACCGCCAAACGACCGTCGAATTCCGAATACCGTCGGCCGGACGGCCATATCCAGCACTACTCCTGCGAGGGTGCGATGCCGACTATCAGAGGTGTGGCGTCCCGGCCGTCGACGATGACGTCCGCCCGGTCTGCCGGGCGCTCGGTGGCCACGTACTGATCTTCGTCCGCCATCCATAGCTCCCACTGAGCCGACATCGACTCGCCATCTCGGGCACGTCCGCGACGACGACGAAGGTCGCGCGGGGTTTCGACCCAGATACGCAGGCGGTATGCGTCGCAGAGGATGCTGTGGAGTGCCCGAACCCCCTCGACGATGACGGTGCCGCGCGCCTCCACCTCATGCCACTCGCCCGGACCTCGGCGGTCCCAGTCGTAGCGCTGGTACCGCGCCCGCTGCCCCGCTGACAGTGGATCGATGACCTCTCTTTGAACACGGGCAACGTCGGCTGGGGTCCACCGCTCGCCCTCCCACGAAGAGAAGTCGTCCAGTTGGATGACTTGTGCGCGCATCTCCTCGGCGAGTGCCCGGGCGAATGTGCTCTTTCCACTGCCAGCGAGGCCGTCCACGCCAATGAGGAAGGGCGACTGCTGCACCCCGGTGATGCTACGCCTGGTGTCGCTTCCCCGAAGATTCGCCCCAGCAGTCAACGATCTTCGCAAATACGCCGATGAGTACCTCATGCAAGAGGTCCGCCGAACGATTCAGGTGGCACTGGCTGCATTCGTCGCCCTCATCGCGTCGATCTGGATGTTTCCCAACACCCTTCGTGGGGATCTCGCTCAGAACTTTGGGATTGGTGCGGTCGCGATTGCCGCGTCGGTCGCCTGTGCGGGGGTGGTGCGCCAGACCGTTGGTCGCGCACGGCTGACGTGGGCGCTGTTTTCGTCGGGATGGGCCGCCTTCGGGTTGGTCTACATGGTCGCTGGATCCGATGCCCTGCGCTCGCGTGAGGCGTCGCCCACCCAGCTCATCCTTTTGGGATCAGCAACCAATGCAGTGCTCATCGTTGCCGGGGTCGTGGTCCTCTACTGGGCCGTCCGCCCGGAACGCGGAGCGCAGGGTCTGATCGATGCTGGATCCATCGTCCTCGCGGTGTCACTTGGTATCTGGATTTGGGTGGTGGCACCCATCATTGGCGTCGGAATTCCGATCGGAGAGATCGGCCTCACGATGGCAGCGATCGTTCCCACGCTCTCCTTCGTCTCGTTTGGGGCGCTTGGCTGGGTGGTGCTCCGTCGAGGGGTTCGCACTGCCCCATGGCTCACCGTCATCCTTCTCGCGTTGCTCCTGCAGACGGCGGCAGGACTGTTGGTGCTGATCACCAGTCTCAACGCACTCGTTCCAGGTGGGCCCGTCTCGGCACTCGCCTACGGCGCCTCGGCGCTGTGCTGGTTAGTCGCGGCGCAGTCCCGCCTCTCGGGACTTCCCGCGGATGGGTTTGCCCGTCGAACGCCCCCGCCCCCGTGGAGTCGCTGGCTCCCCTTCCTAATTCCCGTGGCGATGATTTTGCTCTTGGTTCCAAACTATCCACCGGCGCTGCTGCTGGTGCTGGCCGCTGTAGGCCTGGCGGCGGTCCGAGGGATCTCTGGCGTGAAGGTCAACAACACGTTGATCGCCGAGCGTGAACGTCTGATGGTCACCGACCCGCTGACAGGTGCGTTCACGCGTCGACACCTGACTGACCGCTTGAAGGGAACGATCCTGAACGGTGGCGACCGGAGCCTTCCCCTGTCGATCATCGCGATGGATCTGGACAACTTCAAAGGTGTCAATGACACCCTCGGCCACGCAGCGGGTGATCGCCTCCTGTGCGAGCTCGTGGCTGGGTGGCTGGAGGCGCTGCGGCTGGACGACGCCTTGTGCAGGCTTGGGGGCGACGAGTTCATCGTTGTGATGACCAACACTCCCCTTGCGGGCGCGATCATTGTGGGAGAGAAACTCCGAGCCGTCGGTAGTGCGGTCTGCGAACGCCTTGCCCCCGGGCTTGGGGCTGGCGTTTCCTGTGGCCTTGCGACCCTCTCCAAGGTCGGGGAACTCGGACCTGACGAGTTGATGGCTCGGGCGGATGCGGCGCTCTATCGTGCGAAGGCAAATCGCCCTGTGAATCCGCGTGCCGCACGGAGCGCAGACCCGGAAGCGAACGTTCCAGCACCAGCTCGCGGACTTGAAATCGTGGCAGTGTCCTAAGGCGAGACGCTCACCTCGACCGAAGTCAGCGGACCAGTCCACTCGTGGTCTGACACGGAAATACCGATGCCGTTCCGACGGCTGCGACACATCGCGATACGGCGTCCTCGGTTTCCCGAAGATTCCCGATCTGCAAGAAACA
>JAYTQG010000107.1:0-1990 GCA_043746815.1 Thermoleophilia bacterium
GTAGCGAAGGTCGACGGTGTCACGGAGGTCGCCGTACACACCAATACCCGCACTCAGGAGGAGTTTGCCCCCGAGACCAAGGCGTTTGCGTCCCTTCCGTGCGACCTGCTCGCGGGGAAGGCGAAGCCACCGGCCATCGACGGTGTAGTCGGCCCCAGAGACCAGCGGAGCGCCATTCAGGAAGACCTCGAAGGGTTCCTCGGCATCGGCCGGGAGCGCAACGCTGCGGACCTCGATCGCCATCAGCGGGCTAGAGGAACGGATAGTCCGGAATCGACCGAAGTGGGGTGCCAGTCGCCGAGAAGAATGCGTGACGGTCCCAACCGGAACCCACAATCGGTGCCGGGTTGTAGTACCGATTCCAAAACGTTCCCTTGGGATCGACATACACGTTGATTGGGGCATTCCCGAACCGGCTGATGAAGTTTGACGTCACGTAGCCGCGGAAAGCGCCTTCGGCACTCTTGGCCCCGCTGAACGGAGCGGCGACAGCGATGACGCGGACACTGGACTTCTTCTGGCGCGCAAACTGCGCGACCTGGGGAGCTTCCCCCATGCACGCCGTTCACAAGGGGTGGAAGAAGAAGACGGCCACCGGTTTGCCGCGGAGCTTTCCGAGGGCTGGTGACGTGTCCACGATCTTCGAAGCCTGTGCAGGCACGGCGATGAGGCCCAGGCCAAGGGCAGCGGTCACGAATGTCCGTCGCAACGTCACGGCTGGAGGCTATCGCAGGTGAGTCGTCATGCAAGCGCGTCGACGTGCGTTTCGCGCCGAATCGCTCCGCTCCGCCAGGGGCCACCCCGGACCACCTCCCGGTTTCAGCGTAGAAGCGATTGTGTGTCGCCGTGAGGTTGAATGGTGACAAGACTGCGCCAGCGTCACTCTGCGAAAACGGATCCGACGCGCGCGGCAGGATTCGAACCTGCGACCTCTGGCTCCGGAGGCCAGCGCTCTATCCACTGAGCTACGCGCGCTTCCTACTCGCCGAGTCTATCGAGGGATGCGAGAGGATGCGGTCCGGACGTCGACGATGGAGGAACTGATGGAAGAGCTTGAAATCCGCGCGGTCGAGATCGCCGCCGAGATTTTGGCGGCCCGGGTGAGCGCTGCGGCAGGCCGGCCGAACGCCATCGAAGGGCGCGACGCGGCGGGCTACTTTGGCGAGATTTTGCGGGCTGTTCGCCTCGGTCTGGAACTTGAGAAGCCACGCCCTGCGTCGTGACCCGGATCGCGGTCATCTCGGACACGCATTTCCCGTCGCGAGGGCGAATGCTGCCAGCGGCGTGCCTGGAGCGCTTGGTCCGGGCAGACCTCATCATCCATGCGGGCGATGTCGCTGACGCCGAGACCCTCAGGATGCTCCGCTCGTTTGGAATACCGCTGATTGCGGTGAAGGGCAATGTCGACTCCGCGGACCTCGACCTTCCGGCGGCCGTTGGAATTGACGTCGACGGGACCACGGTCGCGGTGGTTCACAATGGCGGCGCTGAGGCAGGCCGTCTCGCGCGGATGCGTAAACGATTTCCTGGCGCGGGCCTCGTAATTTTTGGTCATTCGCACATTCCACTTTTGGAGCGCGCGGACGATGGCTTCACGATCTTGAATCCAGGCAGCCCTACGGACCGCCGCAAACAGCCGCGCCACACGATGGCCGAGGTACTGATCGAGGCGGGGAGGCCCCCCGTGGTTGCGTTTTTTGCCGTCGACGACCCGGCCGGGCCACTGGACTCGGAACTCGTTAGGGGAGGAGCGCGGTGAGCCCGCGGCCAGCGGGGCCAGCGATCAAGACGTAGAGCAGGGTCCCGCAGGCGGCGAGGTCAGCGGCGGCCTGTGTGAGGACATCCAGGGCCGTGGCCCAATCAGCTGGCTCGGTTACGACGAACGCCGCGAACCCGGTGAGGTGAATGACGATGCCGGGCGCGTCGCCGTCCCCGAAGTCTCGGAGGCAGTCGAGCAGGGCATCCCAGTTCGCTCCGAAATACTCGGGCA
>JAYTQG010000108.1:0-4402 GCA_043746815.1 Thermoleophilia bacterium
TGGCGGCCTGTTTGACGGCAAGGGAACAATCACCAGCGTGCAGAGTGGATCGTTTGGCCCACTTGGAGTGAGCTGGCCCTCCCGCGCCGAGGAGCCGAATGGCCAGACCAGCCCGGAAGAGCTGATCGCTGCGGCGCACGCTGCCTGCTACTCCATGCAGCTCTCGCACGACCTGAACGCGGCCGGAACGCCGCCGGAGGAGTTGCGGACTAGCGCGACCATCACGCTGGAGCTTGGCAAGGGCATCACGTCCTCGGCCATCACCGTTGTCGGCCGGGTGCCCGGTGCAGACGCTGCCGCCTTCCAGGCTGCCGCTGATGGTGCAAAGAACAACTGCCCCGTCTCGGGTGCGTTGAAGGGCAACGTCGAGATGACGGTCACCGCAACACTCGAGGGGTAGTACCTGCGACTCCCCGGTCGGCCACGCGCTGGCCGGGGAACGTATTGGCGAGGAGCGGCGTAGCGTGGGATGAGCCCCAACGCCCCTTGAGGAGCACCGATGAATCGTTCACGCGCCGGAGTAGCAGTTGCTGTTGCCACCGCCCTGAGCGCCGGAGCAGGTGTCGCGGATGCCAGCCGCGTTGCGGCGGACAAGTCCAAGTGCAAACCGGCAAGGACGTCGAATGTCCACGCCAACGGCCTGTCGACAATGCGCGTGGGGCCGGTCACGTTCGGCCCGTTCTGGGGCTCGACGGCGCGACTGATCATCTTCCGAAATCGACGTAGTGGCGCATACGGGACAAAACTCTGGTGGAGGGTCAACCGTGCCGTTCAAGGAGAGACTCAAATCTCCGGAAGAGCGCTCCGAGGCGATGATCGGATGCAGTTCCAACTGCCGATTGGAACCGGACCCGTGATTCATTTCAGCAAGGACGCGGTCCTCAATCCAAACGCAAGCGTCCGGATCGACCAGCGAGATCCTCGTGTTTGGATGCAACCGGGCGGCGTTACGGTCGCATCGCCCGGGTGCTACGTGATTTCACTGAGGAACGGCAGGCTGAGTTGGAGGGTTGTCGTTGCAGTGGAGAACCGGGCATGAGTTGACGTGACGATGATTTATGCGAACATGTGTTCGTATGATCGTCGCCGTTCACATCCCCGACCTTCCTCTCCGAGTCGCCCTGATCGTGGCCCGTCGGGCCGGGGATCTCCCCGTGGCACTCGGACCCCAGCCGGGCGCCCCACAGGTCATCGGTGAGTGCACACACGCCGCCGCAGCGATGGGTGTCACCGCCGGACTGCCACTTGGTGAAGCGCTCGCCCGGTGCCCGGAACTCACGCTTGTCGCGCCAGATCCAGATGCCGTCACCCGGGCCATTGAACGTGTCACGAGTGGGTTGGAGGCGATCGGCGCTGAGGTTGAAGCGCTCCCCGGAACGGGTCCGTGGTGTTTCGCGGCCGACGGACTGGGGCGCCTTCATGGTGGCCTGGCCGGAGTGCTCCGCCGTGCTCGCGCTGGCGTGTGGGTGGGGGCCGACCCACGTCTTGGCGGAGCCGAGGGGCGCTTCACTGCCCTGCAGGCCGCTCGCAAAGCTCCAGCACGGGAGCCGCTCATCATTCATCCTGGTAACGAGCGTGCGTTCCTGGCGGGGCTTCCGATAGATCGACTCCCGCTGGATCGCCATGCGCTGAAGGCACTCCGCGCCCTCGGCATCGACCGTATCGGCCGCTTGGCCGAGCTTCCCCGCCGCGCGGTGCTTGACCGGTTCGGACATGACGGGCTGCGGGCATGGGCACTGGCACATGGGGAGGACACCCAGCCGGTGCGTCCGCGCACACCGCCGGAACCGTTGGAGGCCACGATGCGCTTTCAGGACTCGATCGGTGCGCTCCCAGCGCTTGAGGACGCCGCCAAGATGCTGCTTCGTGAGCTGGCAGCAGAAGCCCTGGCACGAAGCCGCGCGCTGCGGTCGCTCGTCATTCGCGCTGGTCTTGAGAGCGGGGGATCCTTCGCCCATGCCATCACACTCCGCGAGGCCACCTCAAGCGTTGATCGGCTGGCGACCGCCACCCTCCCCCACCTGTCCAAAATCGTTGCCCCGGTGGAGTGGCTGACCATCGCCGCAGATGCCTCCGGTGCGCTTGATGGCCATCAGCTTGCCCTGATCACCGCGGGCAACCATGAACGAAACCTGCGCACCGAGGAGGCGGCGCGTCAGGTGCAGTCCACCCGTGGCAAACATGCGCTGCTGCATCTGATTGAGCTTGAACCCTGGTCCCAACTTCCGGAACGCCGATGGGCGCTCGTTCCCTTCACGGGCTCGCGGCACCCCGCTCCCTCCATGTGATCGCCGCCCCCGACGGAACCCCGCACGCGGTTGAGGTGCAGGGAACCCGCCGGGTGGTTGTCGCGATCCGTGAGGAGTGGTTGGTGCAAGACCGCTGGTGGACCAGCGAGCCCGTGGACCGCCACTACTACGAGCTGCTTCTGGAACCCGGGCGCGTCATGACGCTGTACCGGGAAGAGCGCGGCGGCGACTGGTACCACCACTGATCACGATCTACCCGAAGGTAAACGCGTAGGCCCGAACACCAGCCGAGAGGTTCAGGGTCAGCCGATGATTTTTTGCTGGGCCGGGGATCCGAACGAGCTCGTACAGACGACTGGCCGATACCGGCAGACTTCCCCCGGCCCCAACGTCCACTCCGGCCACACCGGGTGCGGCGGGAGCGCCGTCCACTGACACCCTGACCGTCCGCGGACCGGCCGGTGACGCGAGCACCAAGAACACGCGACCCGCATGGAAGTTCATCTCCAGCGCGGCACCTTCACCGGCCTCCGCCCATTGCCTGCGCACGGTCCACCGGCCCCGGTAGCCAATCTCATCCGCCTTCAATCGCACCGGAGCTGCGAAAACTTTGGGCTTGTCCGGCGTCACTCCCCCAGGGCTCACGAACCGCGCCAGTCGCTCGTAGCCGAGGTAGCTCTCCGGTGTCAGAACCTCGCGGGGCGTTTCATCCGACACGTTGCGCTCGGCGGCGCCCCCAGCAGGGAGCGCGAGGAGGCTACGGATACGCTCCTCACTGAGCTCGTAGTTGCCCTCCCCTGCCTTGATATCACGCACCCGTCCATCACGGTCAATCAGGTATTCGGCTGGCCAGTACTGGTTTCGATACGCCTGAAACGTCGCAAACGTTGGGTCAAGGGCGACCGGCCAAGTGACGCCGAGACGCTTGACGGCGTCCCGAACGTTGCCGGGGTCGGCCTCGAACGCAAACTCGGGCGTGTGCACCCCGACGATCGTGAGGCCCTTGTTGCGGTAGGCGCGGTCGAGCGCCTGCAGGTGTGGCAGCGTCCGCAGACAGTTGACACACGAGTAGGTCCAGAAGTCGACCAGGACAACCCGGCCGCGCAACCCAGCGATCGAGATCGGTCCATCCCCCGGCGTGTTGTACCAGGCGCTGATGTTGGAAAGCTCCGGGGCCGGGCCAAGATCGGGGAGGCCACTGGTGTCCGCGACCGGCGCGGACGCAACTCCTGGGCCATCCTCGGCGTCGCCACGAAGCCGTGAGAGCGGCTGTTTGATCGCACCCGCGGTCTCAGGCCCCTGAAGGAGGCTGACATAGCCGCTGCCGCCCACCTTCGTGGCGAGCGTGCGGTCGACGTTCGCCGCGATGAGACCACCCGCGACCACCATCAGTACGCCGATTCCGATGCGAATCTGACCGGACCGCGGCCCGATCCGACCAACCAGGCGGCGGCCAAACAGGCCAAGAAGGAGGACCGTCACGCCAGTGCCGACCGAATATCCGGCAAGCGTAATCGCTGCCGTCCCGCGCGAGACGTTCGTCGTCAGTGCCGCCTGGACACCGGCGAGAATCGGTCCCGCGCAAGGCGTCCAGATCAGTCCGAGAGCAGAACCCAACATGAGCCCGCCAGCCAGCCCTTCACGGTTGCCACTCTTGCCAGCAACTCGGTTTCCGAGGCGTACCGCTGGCGCAAACATCCGGCTCGCGATCACCTCAAAGCGGGGAACGACCAGGATCACTCCAAAGGCCACGAGCACAACAACGGCAACTGCACGAAGGGCGTTATCCCCGATGCCGATATGACTGAGGGCACTGGACAGTGTGAACGTAATCACGAAGAAGGTCAGGGCCATCCCGATCGCGATCCCGACCGGACGGCGACGCCCGCCGCCCACGGACCCGCCGATGACAACCGGGAGCACGGGGAGAACACACGGGGAGATAGCCGTCAATCCGCCCGCAGCGATGGCAATGACGACGAGTTTGAAGAGGTCCATGCTGAGGCAAGCCTAAGCGCAATTGCTTACGCGGCGATGAACACCGTCAGGCGATATGCGCACTCCGGGCCGCTGCGCGTGGGAGTGCAACGAGGCTCGCGACGACTCCAACGCACGAGACGCCGAAAAATGCCCACCCAATCGACCCGACATGT
>JAYTQG010000109.1:0-10166 GCA_043746815.1 Thermoleophilia bacterium
AGCGAAGCCGGAGTACAGATCAACGTGGAGAAGGCGTAGTAGGCCCGGCCAACGGGATTGAGGTTGTCTTCGATGCGGTCGCCAGCGAACGGCTCGACGATCATCCACGTCCCGTCCTTGTCGAGTGACTTCAGCGTGTGATGTGCTGCGCCCACCGGATCGCCCATATCGTGGAGACAATCGAAGTTCGTCACGAAGTCATAGCCCTCACCGGGATACGACGCCGCGGAAGCGACCTCGAAATGCACTCGGTCTGACACCCCAGCGTCACGCGCCCGCTCCTGCGCCGTCGCGATCGAGTTTGGGTGATAGTCGAACCCGACGAACGTTGACATTGGATACGCCGCCGCCATGAGGAGCGTCGAGGCCCCGTGCCCGCAGCCGACATCGGCAACCTTGGCACCAAGGCGGAGCTTTGCGTCGACGCCATCCAGGGCTGGAATCCACGAGGAAACCAGGTTCGCCCGGTAGCCAGTGCGGAAGAATCGCTCACAGCCCTCGAAGACGTCGTGGTCATGCTCGTGCCAGCCAACTCCGTCACCGGTGAGGAAGGCCTCCGAGATCTTCGGAGCGTCCCGGATCGTCGCGGCTGCGATCTGAAAGAAGCCCGCCAGGTAGGCGGGGCTGTCCTCATCCGCGAGGACTAGCGCCTGCTCTGGCGGCAAGGTGTAGCGCGCAGAAGCGGCGTCGTAGGTGACGAACCCTCCGGCTGCCTGGGCGTTCAACCACTCGCGGACATAGCGCTCGGTCGTGCCGGTGGCGCTCGCAAGCGCCGCTGGCGTGATTGGCCCGACGCCCGCCATGGCGCGGTAGAGACCGAGCCGGTCTCCGATTGCCACGAGCGCCGTATTGAGGCTCGCTCCGATCTCTCCGACGACCTGGCCGACGAACTCGTCGAGGCGATCCGTGTCAACCGTGGACGCCTGGGTGGTAGCCATCTGAACCTCCTGTGATCAGGACGGGCGCTTCCCGTCTCAGGGAGTGACGCTACGGCGAGCACCTGCCACGAACATCGGGCGTTCGCACCATTTGCCCTGACCCGATCGCTGTATCTCAGGTCGCGTCTTGCCGCGACGCCAGCTCTTGCCCGCTGGTGAGTCGCTGCTCCGCGGCAATCCGTGCCGCCTGAGCTCGGCTATGAATGCCGAGCTTGGCGAAGATGTTCGAGACGTGTCGGCCAACGGTCTTCTCGCTGATCACGAGGCGCGCTCCGATCCCACGGTTCGAAAGGCCGTCGGCGATGAGCACGAGCACGTCGACCTCGCGAGGGCTCAAGTTGCCCGCGACGCCTGCATCTGTCCCAGATGAAACGAGCGCCGCCTCAGCCACTTCGACTTCGGCGTCGATCAATCGGCTCAGCCATCCGTCCACGCTACCCGGACCGAAGTCGAGCCAAACCGGTTGGTGGGTGGCATCTCCGAGTTGCGTTGGCTGTCCGATCGCAGCAAAGCCCAGCGGCGTGAAGATCGGACTTTGGGCGTCAAGTTCCGTCATGACTGAGTAGAGCCGCGCAAGGTTTGGCCGCAACTGCATGTAGACCCGCTTGACATCGAGCCAGCAGGCCGCGACCGGAGGAGACAGCAACTCGCCGCTTTCCCGCCCCAGCCAACGACGCATCCCGAGCACGCGAGACCCATCTCCCAGTGGCACGCGACGCTGGTGCTCAAGCCATGACTGGGCGACAGGATCCGCATCCAGGAGCTCCGGATCGATCAGATCAAGACGAGCCACTTGAACCATCGCATCGGCGGCACCGTCCGGGCCGCGAGCGATCGCGAAGGTCTCCGGATGACGCTCCCACCAGGCCAACAACACTGCCGCTGCGGGCGCGGACTCGTGCCTTGCGATGATCTCGCGGACCGCGGTGTCGTCGTCCTCGGTAGCTGGCTCGACGGTGTGTGCACTGCCCTCCAACGGAAAACAGGCATCGCGAAGCACGGGATTCCTAAGGAGGAAGATGAGGTCGGCGGTGGCCTCCCAGAGTCGACGCCCGGGTCTCTGCGCCTGAGCGGTGAAGAACCGTGCGGCGCGACTGAGGTAGCGAGCACTTGCCTCGGGATCGCGCTGAGCGAGCTCACGACCGACCGTCTCGCGAACGACATCATGCAGGAGCAGCCCGTCGGGAGTTCGCTCGACGAACGGCAGGCGAGCAAGCCCGTCGTACTCCTCGCGCACGGAGTCCCGATCGAGAAGTGCCCGCAGAATCGGCTCGGTCACCCGGCGAGCCGTGCAGGAGGCCTCAACACTTTCCCGCTCTGACGGAGAAAGGCGATCGAGGAACACTTCAAGCAGGCGCTCAAGCATCTCTGGCGTCGGAACAAAACGAATCGGCTCGTCAGGGCGAGCGACCAGTGCGCCCGCCGCCAATTCAAGCGCGAGCGGGTGTCCTCGCGCGAACCGGTTCACGTCGCTCGCGTGCGGTTCGCCGACACCACGCACGCCGAGCATCGCAATCGCCTCGTCGGCGGTGAGCGGACCCAGGCGTATTGCGCGCACCAGCCCGGCCCAGCCAACCCCGACCAACCAGGCTGGCCGAGGAGGATCACGGCCAGCAATGATGGTCGTAGTCGATTCAGGGAGGGCGGGCAGGAACACTTGGCGCACCCAGGTATCGAGCAAACCGAACACTTCGTACGTATCGAGTGCGAGGAGCGTACGGCCGCGTAGTGCAAACTGCTCGACGATCGCTGGCAGGTCTGCCGGCCCCGCTATTCCGAGTGCGGCGCCCGTCGCGTCCAAGAGACCAGCGGGCGTTGGCTCGACTTCGCGGCAATCAAGCCGAATGGCCGTTACGTCGACCAAACCCTCCGCCAGGAGCGCCTCCAGAAGCCGCGACTTGCCGACGCCGCCGGGGCCGTGTAAAAACGCGACGAGGCAGACAGGGCTGGGGCCACCAACCGTGCGGCGAAGCAGGTCAATCTCGTCTCGGCGTCCAACGAACGAGCGGCGAGCAGACGATGCCAAGCGTTCGGCAATCGTGTGGACCATTTCGCCTTGATGGTAGCCCAGCATTTCGGGACGGGCAACGCGGGGTCCCGGCCCTGCAGATCATGCTGCGACGTCAAGCGCACCCAACGGCCGAGCCGTCGGATCGCGACGGCTCGCCTCCACCGACACGCGCGTAAGCGCCAAACCGGTCGGGATGTCAACGGAGGCGGTCCAACCGAGATCTCGGGCCGCCTTGGCGGGGTTCAAACAGCTGCGCTGAAGCTCTCCGGCCCGGGCATCTGCGAAGTCAATCGGCCCGGTGTAGGACATTCCCTCGATGAGATCGAGCACGCTGACCTCGGTGCCCTGACCGATGTTGAAGGTCTCGCCCGCGGGACCCGTTTCGGCCGCGAGAAAAGCGCGAACAACATCACCGACGTAGACATAGTCGCGGGTCTGGCGGCCGTCACCGAAGATCTTGGGCTGGTCGCCGTCCAGCACCTTCCCAAGAAAGATCGCGACGACACCCGCCTCACCGTGCGGGTCCTGACGGGGCCCGTAGACGTTGCCGAGGCGAAGCACCACCGTGTCCAAGCCGTAGAGGCGACCGTAGAGGCCGAGGTAGCCCTCGCCCGCCATCTTGCTCATCCCGTAGTGAGACATGGGCCGGGTCTCGCTGCCCTCCGGCGTCGGAACCACGAGGCCGTCGTACTCACCGTAGCCAGCTCCACCGGTTGACGCGAAAACCACTCGGGCGCCAACACGGCGTGCCGCCTCCAGGACCGAGAGCGTTCCGACGATGTTGACATCGGCGTCGTAGCCCGGCTCCTCGATCGCGCGGCGAACGTCCGCTTGCGCGGCCAAGTGAAAGATCGTCGAGGGGCGGACGGACTCGGCGAGCGCGATCATCGCGGGCTGGTCTCGGATATCGGTCTCGTGAAAGACGGCATCCGGATGCAGACGCTCGCGCTTGCCGTTTGCAAGGTTGTCGACCGCATGGACCTCGCGCCCTTCGGAAATCAGCGCATCGACCAGGTTTGAGCCGATAAATCCGGCCCCGCCGGTCACGATCGCAGTCGCCATCTTGGTAGCCTCCAACGCCCCGAGCCGAGGGCTGTTTGTGTCAACGTGGTTGGTCATCAGCGAGGATCTCGCGTCGGCAGGAACACTGGCCGACTGTCTGGACGATGGCAACCCTGCCGGTTCCCGTCCGGCGGCACGTGGCGCGATCCCGTTCGCTCGCGCCGGTGTAGACGGGCTCGCGATCGCCCTGGGCGGTCCGCTGCGCCAGCCAACCCTTGATGGGCGCGGGCACCCAGCCGCGCACGCAGTCGTCTGGAGTCCGTGGCGAAAGCGATCCACCAACGACCTCTCCGCGCTCGCCCGCGGAAACCGCCACCTCCTGATCGACTGGCCGGAAACGGACGCCGCGTGGGCAATGGCTGTCCAGGCCGTGCGCACCGTTGGTGAGATCGCACCCCGGGCGGCGCGCCTTGCCCGGCTGGTGCACCGCGACAGCCCCGACGAACACGTTCCATTCACACCCCAGCACGGTCAGGCAGCCGAGGCCAGCTGGGCCATCGACACCATCTATGCCGAAATTCTGTCCGACCTCGCGCCGACCGCAGGCCGGTACGGGCCCGTCGCACTCGCGCTCCTTACCGCAAGTGGACCCCTCTCCGCGGAACGGGCCGCAGCGGTTTTGGGCGCTGCCCGTGTCCCACAGGATGTCCTCAGGCGCCTCGCCGACGACGGGTTGATCTGGGGCGAGCACGTCGTCCGGACGGCACCCGCGGCCGGTCTGGCAGCAGCGGCGATCGAGCGACAGGCACCGGCACTCGCCGACCCGGCGACGATTCAACGCCTCGACGCGGAGATCCGCCGAATCCGCGAGGGCGCAAGCACAATGGATCGTGCCATCGCGCTGGCTCAGCGGACACTGCTCGACGCCTCCCCGACGGGGCGGATCGCAAGTCCGAGTGGCATGGTCGAGGGACTTGTCCTTGGGGTGTGCCCCTACTGCCCCAACGATCTGCGCCCAATGCGGACCGCCGACGGTCGCTTGCTAGCCTGCGCTGGCGGCGAGGAGCGCGGCTGCGGGTTGCGCTACCCGCTGCCGACGGTCGCGTCGGTACGACCAGGCGGATCCGCCTGCGAGGCCTGCGGTGCGCCGATGATTCGTGTGAAGAGCCGCGGCTGGGAAAGTCAACCCCGCTGCGCTGCCGCCCTTGATTGCCCAGATGCCGTCCCGCAGTCCGTCTGGTGACGGAGCGCCCCGAGGGCCCCGGCCCCGAAGTATTCGCACGACTGAACGCCGAGGCAAACGAGCGGTGGGAGCCGATGACGCCGTCGCGTTGGGCGCGACCGGCGGGATTTGTTGTGCTCGCCCTGATCGTCGTGATGGTAATCGTGGCGCTGCGCGCCTTTTGACGCGCGGGCGTTTCATCGCGATGGAGGGCGTCGACGGAGCAGGCAAGAGCACCCAGCTCGAACTGCTCGCGACGGCCCTGCGCGCCGAAGGACGTGAGGTCCTGACAACGCGCGAACCGGGTGGCACAACCCTTGGCGAACATCTTCGCGGCCTCGTCCTGGACCCTGCCGTCGCCATCGGACCAAACGCGGAGGCGTTGATCTTCGCCGCCGCGCGGGCCGAGCTTGTCGCGACCGTCATCGAACCCGCGCTCGCCGCTGGCGTATGGGTGATTTCCGACCGCTTTGTGGACTCGTCACTTGCATACCAGGGCATCGCCCGCGGCCTTGGTATCGACGCGGTGGCACAGGCGAACGCTCTCGCGGTTGGCCCCTGTCAGCCCGACGTGGTCGTCATCCTGGACCTCCCGGTTTCGGCCGCAACCGAACGCGGCGACGAGGAACGCGACCGGATTGAGTCGGAGGGATCCGATCTCCAGCGACTGGTCGCAGAGGGATATCGGGAACTGGTCAGACGCGAACCCAAACGGCGATTTCTGGTGGATGCCACGGGCAGCCAGGAGCGGGTACACGGGCGGGTCGTCTCCGTAGTTCGAGAGGTCACCCGTTGATCTCGGTACCCGATCAGCCTCGAGCCGAGCGCCTTCTGCGTGCGTCACTTGCTCGCGAGCGTCCCCCCCAACAGCTCCTGTTTTTCGGTCCACCGGGAAGCGGAAAGCGGGATGCGGCGCGACGGTTTGCGCGCGCGCTGATCGACCCGGCGCTCGATCCTGACGGCACCGGCGCACATCTGGATCTGTCGGTGGTCGCGGCAGCAGGGAACACCATTCGCCTTGCGGAGGAACTCGAACCGGGGTTGCGAGACCTCGCAATGCGGCCGAGCGTCGGACGGCGGCGGGTGTTGATCATCGAAGCTGCCGATCGGTTGCGCGACCAAGAGGGATCCAGTCGGATCCTGAAGTTGTTGGAGGAGCCACCCGAGCGCTCGCACATGATCCTGGTGACGGACCGGCCAGCCGATCTCCTTCCCACGATCCGCTCGCGGTGCATCCCGGTTCCATTCCGTCCGATCCGGTGGCAGCTCGTCGCCGAGCGGCTGGTCGCCGACGGGATGTCTCCAGACGATGCCAACGGCCTTGCCCGCGCGGCGGGTCCCGCGGCCCTGGCGGCAGATCCGGCAGAGCGGTCCATGCGCTTGGCTGGCGTGGAGCTTGGCGTCCGGGCGCTAACGGGGCGCGACGCAGGCCTTGGACTGGTCTCGGAGATCCAGCAGCGCATGGCGGAGGCAGCTACCGGTAGATCGTCAGACGAACTCGTGGCATTGCGCGCCGCCGCCGACGCCCTTGCGGGAAAGCGCGGCGAGAAGACCGCCCGCAAACGGGCGGATGATCAGGAAAAACGCGAGGTCCGGCGCGCGATGACCGACGGCTGGGTACACGTTCTGGACGGCGCGGCCGAGGCCGCCGCAGACGCGATCGCCATCGCGGTCGGGGCGTCAGGTTCAGTGCGCTACAGCGCGCAGACCGGGGCCCTGGCTGAAGTTGCGACACCGGAGCGTCAGCGGTTTTTAGAGCACGCGTTCGCTGAAATCGGACGAACCCGGGCGGAGCTTGAACTGAACCCAACGATCGATCTGGCCGTGTTCGCGCTCCTCACCCGGATCGGCGAGGCACGCGAGGGCCGCCCCCAACCGCTTACCCCGCCGGGGCGACTCCCGACATAGCCAGCCGGTCGGCGATCACGGTCATCCGGCCCTGCGGGAGGCGCCCCGCCGGAATCGACTCCGGCGCTGTGCCAAGGAGTGCGGTGACCGGAGCGATCTTCGTACGGCCAGTCGCAAGAAGAAGAATCTCGCGGGCAGCACCGAGGAGCGGGAAGGTCATCGTGACGCGATTCGGGGGCGGCTTCGGTGCCCCGCTCACGCCGATCACGAACCGGTCATCCTCATCGAGCGCTGGCGAGCCGGGGAAAAGCGACGCCGTGTGGCCGTCCTCCCCAAGACCCAGCACCGCGAGATCCAGGTGGGGCACCCCGTTGTCGTTCGGTGCGAGCTCAAACAGAAGTTGCCGCTCGTAGGCCTGTGCGGCAATTTCGGCCCGCCCAGCGGCGGCGACCTCACGCAGGCCGGGTTGGACTCCTTCCAGGTGAAACAAAAGCGCCTCTTGAACCATCGTTGCGTTCCGCTCGGGATGGCCCACGGGCAGCATCCGCTCGTCACCCAGCCAAAGCACGACGTCCGCCCAATCGATGTCGGCCGAGGCCAGCAGTTCATATGCCCGGCGGGGCGTCGACCCTCCCGCGAGGGCAATGTGCGCCACGCCACGGGTGTCCAGCGCCCCATTGATTGCTCGACAGATGTGCGCGGCGGCAGCAGCCGCTGCCGTTTCAGCGTCGTCGGTACAGAGTGTTTGCATCCGGGAGGTTTAGCAGCCCCGGGCTGCGACAATTTGTTGGCACCCAACGAGGGAATTGTCGTGAAGCGCCCAGATCGTGTTGTTCCGCGTCGTGATCAAGAGTCGGTATGGGACTACCCTCGGCCGCCGCGGCTGGAGCGCTGCGAGCAGCGCATCGTTGTCGTATTGGGCGGTGAGACCATCCTCGACACGCGCTCCGCGTACCGGGTGCTTGAGACGAGTCATCCACCGTCGTACTACCTGCCGATGAATGACTTCGCAGCAGGAAGCCAACGAGCGGCGGCGGGCTCGTCGTATTGCGAATGGAAAGGAACTGCCGCGTATCTGGACCTCATTGGTGGTGGCAAGGTCGCCGCCCGAAGTGCATGGCACTACCCGACCCCAACCGACGCGTTTGCCGATCTCGCTGGCCACGTTGCCCTCTATGCGGCGGCGGTTGATTCGTGCACGGTCGACGGAGAGTTGGTCGTCCCGCAGCCGGGCGGCTTCTACGGCGGTTGGATCACCTCGAGGGTCGTCGGCCCGTTCAAGGGAACGCCCGGAACCGCCTACTGGTAGCCGTCGACGTCGCGACCTGTGTGCCAAATGTGGGCCAGTCGTAAAGCCTCCTTTAGTCCAGGTGGGGAACACGCCGATACACGCAAGAGTGAGCCAACCCCCCACGGCGGAAGAGTTCTACGCGGTATCGGAGTCGCTCCGATACGCGACCGCCAATCGCTGAAGGAGAAGCAATGAAGGTCCGTACGATTTCCCTGATCACCGGTTCACTCGCAATGGCCATCGCTCCCGCGGCCCTCGGTCATCGCGGCGGCGACCGTTCGAGTCGTGGCGGCAACCCGCCAGCTGTTGCAACCGCAACGCCCACAACCGTTGCGCTCCTCGTCGCCACGCGCGTCCCATGCAACCCCTACACCGGGCGACGCAAGGAGTTCGAGGTGAAGGGCACCGTCACGGCGATCGCGGCAAACGGTGTAACCATCTCAATCGAGAAGGCCAATCGGCGCTTCGTCGCTGGTGCAGCAGGCGCAACCCGGACCCGCGGGGTCTACAACGCCGCTCCTGGGACGTCGAACATCGCATTCGTTCCGTTCGGTGATTGCACCCGGGTGAACGGACGCGGGAACGAGCGACGCGGACATGGCCGTCGCAGTCGGTCGGCAGCGGCCACGACGACCACACCGTGCGTGAGCTTCGGTGGCGCATACGACCGCAACGCGCGTCGTATTTGCGTCGGTGACCGGGCCCAGATCACATGGCGGGCCCCGCGCGGGACCAGCGTTGCCTCGGGACTGGGCGCGCCGAACCGTATCGAGGTGAAGGGCTCGCGCTAACGGGTACTCGGTTGGGTCGGCCCTTTTTTCGGGGGGTCGGCCCGACTAAGTTGACGTGAGGGTTCCATTCGGGTTGGATCATCTCGCCGGTGACCTCCGGCACCCGACCGCTGAAGGGAACCGCAATGGAACTGAACCGTGCCCGCTCTTGCATCGCCTCGTCCGTCCTCACGCTTGTAGCGACTGTCGCCGTCGGATGCGGGAGCAGCGGCAGCAGCGCTGGCGGCGAGCTGACCGCCGACCTCTTCAAGACAAAAGCCGACGCAATTTGCCTCGCGTCGAAGACGGAGCGTGATGGGTTTGTGAAGCCCGCGAGCGCGGCCGATGCCGTCGACTACCTCTCGAAGGGCCTTGCCAACACTGACGCCGAGACCGTCAAGCTCGCGGAGCTACGTCCCCCCGCTGCTCAAAAGGCGGACTGGGACGCCACCATCGGTCTCTTGAAGGACCGCAACGTGCTGATTAAGGCGACGATCGACAAGATCAAGGGTGGGGCCGACGCACAGAAGACGATCACCGCCGACAGCGTCGCGATCAATGCGGCGAACGAGGCGGCAAAGACGAAGTCGGCGCCGTTCGGCTTCGCGGTCTGCGGCAAGTCGGCGTAGCCGCATTCCGGCGTCGTGAGCGAGCGGAGTCCAGAGACGACTCCGCTCGCCGCATGGCGTTGGATTCAACGTCGGTCGCGGCGAATTGGGACTTGACCCAAACGCCGATTCCGCTGGTAGGCCCGACACCCGCGCCATCGGAATCGTTCAGGTCGAAAAATAGCGGCGGTAGGATTCGAACCTACGACACGCGGATTATGATTCCGCTGCTCTAACCGACTGAGCTACGCCGCCGCAATGATTCCCCTTCCGTCAAAACGACGGAAAGCCCAGTAGCGGACTCGAACCGCTGACCCCCTCCTTACCATGGAGGTGCTCTACCAACTGAGCTAACTGGGCGGGTATGTCGTGCTGCCGAACCTGCCGCGCTGCGATGGGGGGAGGAGGGTTCGAACCTCCGTAGGCTGAGCCGACGATTTTACAGACCGTTCCCTTTGACCACTCGGGCATCCCCC
>JAYTQG010000110.1:0-4380 GCA_043746815.1 Thermoleophilia bacterium
GCCGGCCCCGGCCACCTCCTGCAGCGTGTAGCCACCGACTGTGTCGCCGCGGGCCAGAACGACGGCGTTGGGCTTCGGAGACTCCGTATCTCCGACCACCGTGTTGTGCGTGTTTTGCGGTTCCCCGACCTGGTGCACGTCTAATGCCCCAAACCCTGGTGGCGGCATACCCCCGTAAGCAGCATGTCAGACATCACCCGCGAAGATGCGAATCCGGCACTACCCCCCGGGCAGGAGCCCCCGGCGGCGGCGGATCAGGCGCTCCATGTTCCGGAACACTAGGCCGTCAACGAGGATGCCGATCAGCAGGATCACGACCATGATGGACAGCATTCCCTTGGCGTCCGAGAGTTCACGGTTCGCCTGGAGAAGCTGACCGAGCGACGACTGCTTCGCGATGATCACGATCAGCTCACCGGCCATCAGGCTGCGCCAAGAAAAGGCCCATCCTTGCTTCAGTCCACCAACCAGGGAGGGCATCGCGGCCGGAAGGACCACGTGGCGGTACTCGGCGAGTCCCTTGGCCCCCATTGCTCGGCCGGCGCGCAGGAGGATGGGCTGGATGTGGTCGATACCGTGGATCAGGCCGTTGGCCACCGACGGGGCCGCACCCAGGACCACCACGAAGGTGATCGCTTCTTCGCTGAGACCAAACAGGAGAATGGCAAGCGGGAACCAGGCGATTGACGGCATGGTCTGAAGGCCGGTGATCAGGGACCCGAACGCAGCCCGGAGGACATTGGAGCGGCCCACCAGGCTTCCGATTAGAAGGCCGATCACGACCGCCAGTGCGAAGCCCCAGACGCCGCGACGGAGCGTCGTGCCGATGGCGTGCCACAGTTGTCCGGTGCCAGCGTCGTCCCAAAGACGGGCTCCCACCTCAGCGGGCCCGGGGAGGGCGTAACGGGGTCGCCAACCCGAGAGGACCACGGCCTGCCAGGCACCGATACCAATCGCGAGGGCCATGAGTTTGGGCCAGAGGCCGGACCAGAGACGCGACGCGATCGGCTTGCGGTTCGGGGTGATCGCCTCAAGGGCGTCAAGGCCCGTGACGGCATCAACCAGATTAACCTCAGGCTCAGTGGTGGCCATGGCTGGCGACCTCCTGCTTCAAGCGGGCGGTCAGACGTGAGGCGAGCGCACCCACATCGGGCGACTCAATCCGACGCGGGCGCGGCAGGTCGACGACGAGTTCCTCGGCGACGCGCCCAGGGCGGCTGGTGAGCACTAATACCCGGTCGGCAAGCCGGATGGCTTCGCGGACGTTGTGCGTCACGAAAATGATGGTGCGCCCGGTTTCACGCCAGATCTGCTCGATCTCGTCGTGCATGACGTCACGTGTCATCGCGTCGAGGGCGCCGAAGGGCTCGTCCATCAAGAGCGTGGGCGCGTCGCGCGCGAGGGCGCGGGCCAGGGCGACGCGCTGGCGCATCCCCCCGGAGAGTTGATGCGGGTGGTGGCTGGCGAAGCCGGAGAGGTGCACCATCGTGAGGAGCTCGGCGACGCGCTCCCGGCGTTCAGCCTTGCCAACACCCGCGAGTTTCAGCGGAAGCTCGACGTTTCGGGCAACCGAGAGCCACGGAAACAGCGCCGGGTCCTGGAACATCACGGACGTCTCGCCGGTGCGCTCGACGGTGCCGGCACTTGGCTGATCGATCCCGGCGACCAGGTTCAGCAGGGTGGTCTTCCCGCAGCCGGACGCCCCGACGAGGCAGAGAAACTCGCCAGGCTGCGCTTCAAGGCTAATCCCGTCGACAGCCGTCACAGCAGAGGGGCCATGGCCGAAAACCTTGGTGACTCCCTCAAGTCGAACCGCTGGCCGCATCTCATCACGGACGATCGGCTCGGGGGCTCGGGTTGCCGTTAGCGTAATCACGAAAGACCCTTCACAGGTGGGCGCCCCTTCGAGCGAAGCAGCGCGTTGAGGATGTCGAGGTCGTAGAGGCCCGGCAGGTTGCGAACCGGTTTCAAGAGGCCGACGGCGATGGCGTTGTCGGCGGAGCGCCGGAGGGAACTGGCGACTGGATCCGGAGTGAACATCAAGTTTCCCCAGGCCGCCGCCAAGATCGGATCCTTGAGGCGCTTACCCGTAAAGCTCTCGATCTCATCATTCGAAACCGTTTGCGCCTCCGAGCCATGTGCTCGCGCGAAATCGATCCCATCCAGATTGGCTGCAACGATGCCCCTCACGGCGTCTGGATGTTGCGTGAGGAATCTGCGTGCGACAACCACTTGGGTGGTCACGAAATTGCCGTCGGGCCAGAGATCGCGCTCGCTCACGAGAACGTGTCCTCCTCCGTCCTTGACGAGCCGCGTGGCCCACGGCTCTGGCACCCACGCCCCGTCGATCGTTCCGGAACGAAACGTCTGGAGGGTCTGGGAGTTCTCCTGGGGAACGATGGAAACGTCCCCACCTCCCGCGATATCCGTGTTCAACCCCGTACCACGCAGATACGAGCGCAGTGCCACATCCTGGGTGTTGCCAAGCGACGGCGATGCCAAGGTTTTGCCGCGGAGATCCTGGGCGGTTGTGATGCCCGTGCGCACGACGAGCGCCGCGCCGCCGGAGGTTGCTCCCGACACGACGCGGAGCGCCGCGCCATCCGACTGCGCGTAGCCGTTGATGGCCGGGTTCGGTCCCAGATAGGCAACATCCACGGCGTTACTGAACAGGGCCTCGACGATCGTCGTTCCTGAAGGGAACGAGCTGATCTCGATGTTCGCGCCCGGTAGCTCCTTCTCGAAGTAGTGCTTGCCGTCCGCGATGAGCCCCGGGGCATGCGTGATGTTCGGCGACATCCCGATCCGAACCGTCAACTTCCCGTCGCTGGCCCCAGCTGAACCGCATCCCGAGAGGACTCCCGCGAGAAGTAGCGCCGCGATCGCCCCGAATGTCTGCCCGGTCATCATAACGCTAGTCTATTGCATGTATCAGCAATAGCACGTACTACGAGCCTCAACCGATCCGGACGGCGACCGTGAGCGGTGCACGTGGATCGTCGGAGGTGGTGGACGAGGACAGCGCGGTGTCGGCACCGAGGACGTCCTGGATTCCGCCTTCGATCACTGGGCGAAGCTCGTCGAACGCGGCCGACGAGTTCGGTGCGGCGAGCCGGTCGTAGATGCGCACCGTGATCTCGTTTGCGTTCACGCCCCTTCCGGAATCCTTCTCGCTCTCGGCGGCGGCACCCTGGAGGCGACGAAATGCCCGGGCGACCAGCTCGCGCGGTTCACCCTCTTGGTCGCGCTTCATCGAATACCGCAGGGCCGGGTGTCCCTCGGCGGTGTCGATCGAGTAGTCGCCTTCGTGCCCGATCAAGAGCACACCCGGACCGTTGTGGACATGCGAGTAGTTCGCAACATCAATGAGGAGTCCCTCCACCGCGCCGCGGCGAATCCAGTCATGAAAGACCGGGATGAAGTCGGCGGGTTTCGCTTCTCGGTTGGTCAGCGGCATTGCGACGGAGATGCGTTGGAGGCTCATGCGACCACCGGCTGAGCCGCCATGTCACTGATGCGGATGTGGCAGGCGTGGGCCGCGTCGATGAACAGTTGTGTCTCCTCGATCAGACCACGAACGTCCTCAACCCCGACGACCGGGCCGGACTCGTGACGGGCGAACAGGGGACGCGCGAACTTGCCCTGGGCGAAACGGTCAAAGAAGAGCTTCGTGTCGTAGAAGCGCTCGCGGAATTCCTTGACGACCACGTCCGCGGCGGTCGGCACATTCAGCATCGAAAGCGCAACGGTGCCGCGGGCGGCAGCCAGCATCGCGTGGTAGGCACGCTCGTCAGCGCGGACGAGGTCACCCTCTTCCAACGAGAGCTGGCTCTCCCACGCAAGGCTCTCGGCGATCGAGAACTCAATCTCGGTCTTGGAGACCACCTCACCGGCGCACTCGCCGATGCCGATGTCGCCCATTGTGAACTCGCGCGGGTCGCCCCAATCCGAGTAGAAGGATGGATCAACAGCGTGCGCGGGGATCTGCTTGAGGTCGGCAACGATGGCGCCAAGGGCCTTGCGCCCGATCCGCTGGCAGAAGTCCTGGAAGCTCTCACCGGGCGTGCGATCCTCAACAAAACGCCCAGTGATGGCCTGGACCACGTCAGGGATCCGACGCGACGGCACCGCGCCGATCGCCAGACCGAAGGCGCCTCCGTTGTCCTGCCACATGCCGCCAAGCACGACCTGGAAGTGGGGCACCGTATAGCCATCGACCTTGCGGCTGTTGCCGAAGAAGCCGATGTCGGCAATGTGGTGCTGCCCGCAGGAGTTGAAGCAGCCGCTGACCTTGATCCGCAGGCCCTCCACGGCCTCGTCCATCGTCAAGGCGGTCACCGCAAGCCGCTCGCGAAGCTCCGCGGCGAGGCCGCGAGATGA
>JAYTQG010000111.1:0-1973 GCA_043746815.1 Thermoleophilia bacterium
CTCGCGCTGCGAACTCCCCAAAACCAGGGCGCGCTCGAGCCCGCTCGCATCGCGTACTCGAACTCCGCGGACGAGGGAAGCCGGTACGGCCTTCCGGTCTTCAACGCTATCCACGCGGCGAACGCCGTGGCGTCCTGGTGCGAAACGCAGACCACCGGATGATTTCCGCGTTGCGCGTATCCTGGGTTTCGCCAGTCGTGCTCTTTCACGAAACCCCAGTGGCCGTCCCAGTAGTTGCAACTCGGCTCGACGACCCGTCCCGTTTCGGTCACGAAGGCCTCGAACTGATCGCGCGTCACCTCGGTTCGCCCGATTGCAAACGGACTCGCGAAAGTCACCTCGCGGGGCAGCGACTCGTGCGCCAGGCGATCGATCTCGCCTTCCGGCGCTCCGAGAGTGGCGCGGCCCGCGGCAATACGGACCATCTCCGGACAGTTGGGACAGTCGCGGAACGGCAGGCTCGCCTCGTGCGCCTTAAGCGCCTCCGCCTCCGAAACCCCGGCGGGCGGTTTCTTCACGACGAGTCCAATGCGTGGGCGAGCGCTGACGAGCAGCCGGACGCCGTCAGGGTCGATGGCCAGAAGTTGCGACCAGGTTCCATCCTCGCGGCGAGTCGGGGCTTGGGCGATGCGGCACCCGGCCGCACGGAGGCGCTCGCCCGTAGCCTGGATATCCTCCACGAGGAAGAGGAGCACCGGCGATTCGGACGACGATGACGCCGCGCGCCCCCGAGGCGCGGACCCCGCGGGCCCGTTGACTTCTGTGAGGCCCACGTAACCCGCATTGAGCGAAACCTCCCCCGCGATTTCGGATCGCAGGATCTGGAACTTGATGCTCCCGCCGCTCGGCGCTCCCATGAACTCCAAGACGGCGGGATCGCTGACTACGCTCGGCGTGTAGACGGCTCTAAGGCCCAGACCGTCTCGATAGACCTTAAGAGAGCGTTCGATGCTTTTCACCACGATCGACGTTCGCCAAAGCAGGGCGGACGAAACGTCGAGCTCGGTTTGAGGCCAGGGAACGAGGTCGCCGGGGGTTTTGGGGGGGGCTGGCTGTGCGGAGGCGAGCGTCGCCGCGAGCATTGTTCCGATCAGCAGCCGTTGCGCCGAGGTCATGGTCCTTACCTCAACGCCGCGGTCTGATCCGGTGCTGGATGTTGAGGGACGGCTCCACCCGAAGCGCCCGCGGTCTCCTTAATCAAGTACGCGAGGAGGTCAAGGCGGTCCTGCTCGACCGACAGGCCTACGAAGGCCATTCGGTTTCCGGGGACAAACCCGCCGGGCTTGGCCACCCATTCGGCGAGTTTTTCAGGCGTCCAGATGAAGCCCGCCCGCTCCAGGGCTATCGAGTACTTGAAGTCTGGCTTCGACGCGACCCTCGATCCGAAGACGGTCGTCAGGTTCGGACCCTCCTTGTGGGGTTCGCCCACCCGCGTATTGTGACACGCGCGGCAGGTGATGAAGAGTCGCTTCCCCCGCCTCGGGTCGCCGCGCGAGAGGTCGAGCGACTCCGCCGCCGCCCGCTCACTCGGGGTCGAAAGGCCGACCGCCAGGGCGAAGCACGCGGTCGCTCGAAACAACGGGCGCGAACGAGGACCAACCATGGTCGTGAATCCGCTCAGACGTCGAACTTCAGTGGATCGGTCAGAGCGCCAGGCTGGCGTTTCTCGGTGGCCGCGACGAACTCTTTAGGCAGATCCAGGGGCGAATACAGCTTCACACCGTTCGACCGCCACAGTTGATGGCCGGGCCGGTCGCCCATCTTCAGCATCGACATCCACTGGGTTTCCGACGTCCACGCATAGGTATTCGGGATGTGGGTGAGCGACTCGTTATCGAGGTCGCTGCGCCGCATGGTCCACGTGTCGATTGTGATCTCGGTCCGGTATTGCCCGCTCGTGCGTTCCTTCCAGCGGGTAAACGCAGACCTCGTGGCGATCATCTGGTCGCCGAGCGCGGTCCAACGCAGTCGCA
>JAYTQG010000112.1:0-1961 GCA_043746815.1 Thermoleophilia bacterium
TGGGGGCGGAGGTCACCACTGCGAAAAGTACTCCAGAACGGCGCAGACACGGCAGGTCGTTGGTTTTGTCAACCACCGGAATCTACGAGACCGGACACCGAATTCCCCCTCCTTGCCCCTAAAATCTTCAAGACTGCCCGTTTGGGGGTGTTCTGTCCCCATCCCACGGGGAGGTCTTGGCCTCGTCCCCGCCACCCGCTAACATTCCCGGTCGCGCCTCATCCGCGTGGAGTTTTGCCTTGCGAATACGTCATCGAGGGAGCACCGCGTGTCACGGTATGCCGTCATCGCCCTTCAGGGCAAGCAGTACCGCGTGAATGAGGGGGAGTACTTCCTCGTTGATCGCGTCGCCGAAGACGAGGGTGCAACCGTTGCCGCTCGCGTTCTCGTCACCGGAGACGGTGGCACGCTCAGTGAGGGTGGTGAGGTGACGGTCCGGGTTCAAGAGCACTTGCTCGGCCCGAAGATCCGCGTGTTCACCTACAAGCCGAAGCGCAATTCGCGCCGCTCACGCGGGCACCGCTCGCGTCTGACGCGGGTCCTTGTCGAGAAGATCGCGTAAGGGGGGCAAGGCATGGCACACAAAAAAGGTGGCGGTTCCAGTCGCAATGGTCGCGACTCCGCCTCACAGCGACTCGGCGTAAAGGTCTTTTCCGGACAGGTCGTTCCTGCCGGATCGATCATCGTGCGCCAGCGCGGAACGAAGTTCATTCCGGCCGATGGTGCTGGCATCGGCCGCGACCACACGGTCTTCGCCACCGTGACTGGCCGCGTCGAGTTCACCACGGGCCGCAAGGGGCGCCGGATCTTCGTTCACCCGGAGCCGCTGCCAGCAATGTAGAGCGAGTATGGCCTTTGTTGACCGGGTTCAGATCCATGTCGAGGGTGGTCGCGGTGGCGCGGGGAGCCTGTCGTTTCGGCGCGAGGCTCATGTCCCACGCGGCGGTCCCGACGGTGGAAACGGCGGGCGCGGCGGCCAAGTCCGCCTCGTTGGCGATCCGACGCTGGAGGATCTGAACGAGTTTCGTAACCACGTCCATCACAAGGCGGGCGTGGGTGGCGCTGGCGGCGGGCGCAACCGTCGTGGCGCCGCGGGCGAGGACCTTGCGGTCGCGGTCCCGCTTGGGACCAGGGTCATTCGCGACGGCTTTCAGATCGCCGAGATCGATGTCGCCGATCAAGTCGTTGAGGTTGCGCGTGGAGGCGACGGGGGCGTTGGTAACCGTGCCTTTCGCTCGTCCACCCATCGCGCACCACGCGAGACGGTCCCGGCCGGTCCGGGCGAGTCGGCGTGGCTCACGCTGGAGCTTCGAAAGCCCGTTGCGGTTGCCGTCGTCGGCCTTCCAAATAGCGGAAAGAGCACACTGATGCGGGCCCTGACTGGCGCGCGGGTCGTCATCGGCGAATATCCGTACAGCACGATCGACCCGGCCTTTGGCACGATGGAAGACGAGGCGGGCCATCTCTACTTGGTGGCTGACGTTCCGGGCCTCGACTTGGACGGTGCCCCACGGCGCGGAAGTCATCTTGAGCAGCTGGGTCGGGCCCGCATCGTGCTCGTCTGCGTTGACGCGGCGGACGAGGAGTGGGAGGCGCGTCGAGGGGTTGCCGAGGCGACCCTGGCCGGATTTGCCCACCCAGGCGCCGAGGTGATGCATGTGGTGACGCGGGCCGATCTCGGGGACGGCGGCCCCGGGTCCGCGCCGCGTATCGACTATCAGGACGCCGCAGCGATCGACCGGCTCCGCGGCGAGCTATTCCGGCGGCTCCATCCCGCGTGAGTATCGTCGTCAAGTTGGGCTCATCCACGCTCGTCGATGACGAGGGCCGGATTCGCAGCGGCGTGATCGACTCCCGCGTCCGGGATCTTGTTCGACTGGTCCGACAGGGGCTTCGTCCCGTTCTCGTGTCGAGCGGGGCCGTCGCTTCCGGGATGGGGCGTCTCGGGGTCACCGTCCGGC
>JAYTQG010000113.1:0-1952 GCA_043746815.1 Thermoleophilia bacterium
GCCTTCCGTGGCCACGGACGGCGCCACGTCCGATGCAGTGACGTTTGTGGTGTCGTGTCCGCGTCGGTTGAGCGTGGGTGATCTGGTCTTTGAGGATTCCAATCACAATGGTGTTCGTGATGTTGGTGAGCGGTTGGTGTCGGGCGTGAAGGTTCGACTGTTCAAGGACGGCGCGTCGAGTGTGCTGGCCGAGGACACAACCGACGCGAATGGTGCGTGGTTGTTTACCGGTCTTTTGCCTGGGAGCTATCAGATGGAGATCACGTTGCCGGCTGGTTTTGAGAACTCGGTCACGACGGCGACGTCGGGGGACCCGACCAATGGCAACGACAACGACAACAACGGCGTCACCACGAGCGGCAAATCGGTGCGGTCGAAGGTCTTCGTGTTGGCGCTCGGTGGCGGCCCGAAGGGTGAGACCGCGGCACGGCCGGACCCAGGGACGCTCGATGTCGATGGGTTCTTGACCGTCGGGTTCGGGATCTTCAAGGCACCTCAGGTAGTCCCCGCCCTCACGCCGATTCCGGTCGTCGCGACCCCACCACCGGTTCGTTCGCCTCAGGCGGTGACTCGCGCGCGCCTTTCGGTGCGGAAGGTGGCAAGTCGCCGTTCGCTCTACGGCGGGCAGCGGGTGTCGTTTGTGGTCACAGCCCGCAACGTCGGGTCGATCGCGGCGCTTGACGTGCGAGTGTGTGACCGGTTGCCCGCGTCGCTTACCTTTGTTGGCCAGATCAGCGAGAAGGCCCGCAGCAAGGTACGGATGGAGTCGGGGCAGGTGTGTGTGAACCTGGGCAGGGTCGCGGCACACGGGTCGCGGTCGGTGACGTTCGTGACGAGGGTCGTTGACAGCACGCTCCGTGGCACGGTTACGAACACCGCAACCGCGGTCGCAGACAATGCAAGCCAGGCCTCCGGGCGAGCGAGTGTGATGGTGCTCGGCCCGAAGGTCACCGTCGCACCGGCGGTTACCGGGTAGCTCCCGGAGCTACGTCGGAGTTGTTCTTGTGCGGCCCGCTCCCGGTTCGGGGGCGAGCCGCACTCGACTTCCAGGGTGTACCGCTACGGGCGGGGCGTCAGCACCGAAGGTGCGCCGAAGGCGTGCAGCGCTTCGGGGACCGCGATCGAACCATCGGCCTGCTGATGGTTCTCGAGCAGGGCGATCATTGTCCGTCCGAGCGCGACGGCCGTACCGTTCAGCGTGTGGACGACGCGGGTGTCCTTCCCGTCGCGCATCCTGCAACGAAGCCGCCGCGCCTGGTAGTCGGTGCAATTCGAGCACGAGGTGACCTCGCGGTAGCGACCCTGGCCAGGCATCCAGGCTTCGCAGTCGAACTTTCGGGCCGCGGAGGCGCCCAGGTCGCCGACAGCCACATCGACGACCCGATACGGGAGTTCGAGCGCCTGAAGGATTCGTTCCTCAAGGGCCAGGATGCGTTGGTGTTCGTCAGCTGAGTCCTCCGGCCGGATGAAGCTGAACATCTCAACCTTGTCGAACTGGTGGACGCGAAACATGCCGCGTGTGTCCTTGCCGGCCGCCCCGGCTTCACGTCGGAAACACGTCGACACGCCTGCGTAGCGCAGCGGCAACGCTCCGGCTTCGAGGATCTCGTCCTGGTGAAGGGCTGCCAGCGGCACCTCCGACGTGCCAACCAGATAAAGGTCGTCATCGGCCGTCTGGTAGATCGACTGTCGGTCCGTCGGGAAAAAGCCCGTTCCGTACATCGCTTCTTCCCGCACGAGAACCGGTGGGATGACCGGCGTAAAACCCTCGCCTTCGAGGGTGTCAAGTACGAAGTTGACGATCGCATATTGCAGGCGAACCATCGGGCCGAGCAAATAGACGAAGCGCGAACCCGACGTGCGCGCCGCGCGCTCGAGGTCGATGCCGCCGATTCCGATCCCGAGTTCGACGTGGTCGCGCACCTCAAAATCGAAGCTCGGGAGCGCCCCGA
>JAYTQG010000114.1:0-1929 GCA_043746815.1 Thermoleophilia bacterium
GGAGTTGGAGTCCCATGCGTACGTGTTGCCGTCCGGAATTGGGATCGCCTGCCACCGCTCGTCGCCGTCGAAGACGCCTGCGTAGGCGCTCGCGAAGACATCGCGGGTCACGGCCTGCTCCAGTGTCGCGTGGACCTCGTCCGCGGTCGGCCAAATCTCTGACAGGTAGACGGGCTTGCCGTCGCTGCCCGTGCCAAGCGGCTCGGTTGTCAGGTCGATGTCGACGCGTCCGGCGAGGGCGTAGGCCACCACGAGCGGCGGCGACGCGAGGTACGCCGCACGAATTTGGGCGTGCACCCGACCTTCGAAGTTGCGGTTACCGGACAAGACCGCCGCCGCGACGATGCCGTTGTCCTCAATGGCGGTGGCGATCTCGTCAGCCAGCGGCCCCGAGTTCCCGATACAGGTGGTGCAGCCGAAGCCGACCAGATTGAAGCGAAGGGCATCGAGGTACTGGGTGAGGTCCGCGGCGTCGAGGTACTGAGTGACGGCCCGACTGCCGGGCGCGAAGCTGGTCTTCACCCAGGCAGGCGTGGTCAGGCCGCGCTCGGTCGCCTTCTTGGCGAGGAGCGCTGCGCCGACGATTACTCCGGGGTTGGACGTGTTCGTGCAGCTCGTGATTGCCGCGATGCCGACGGAACCGCTGCCGAACGGGAACGTGTCGGCGCCCACGGTGACGTCCACCGTGGGGTAGTGCGGCCCGCTGCCGTTGGCGACAAGACCCTCGGGGTAGCTCTCACGGAATCCGGCGCCCACCTTGCCAAGCGCCACGCGGTCCTGCGGGCGACGTGGGCCAGCAAGGCTCGGCTCGACGTCGCCGAGGTCCAGTTCAAGTCGTTCGTCGAACTGCGGGTCCGGGTCCGCGTCAGTCCGGAAGAGGCCCTGGGTTTTTGCATAGGCCTCGGCCAACGCGATCGTCTCGGTTGGGCGTCCCGTCAAGGTCAGGTACCGGATCGTCTCGTCGTCAATCGGGAACATGCCGCCGGTGGCGCCGTACTCGGGCGCCATGTTGGCAATCGTGGCCCGGTCGGCCAGTGGCAGTGAGGAAAGCCCAGCGCCGAAGAACTCGACGAACTTGCCGACGACGCCCTGCTTGCGCAGGATCTCGGTGACCGTGAGGACCAGGTCCGTTGCGGTGGCGCCAGCGGGAAGGCGTCCGGTCAGTTTCATACCGACGATCTGCGGCGTTGGCTGCGGGAGCGGCTGTCCGAGCAGGACGGCTTCCGCTTCGATGCCACCCACGCCGAAGCCCACGACGCCAAGGCCGTTGATCATGGTGGTGTGCGAGTCCGTGCCGACAAGGGTGTCCGGGAAGGCGAGGAGCTCGCCGTTGACGGTCCGGGTTTGGATCAGCGGGGAGAGGTACTCCAGGTTGACCTGGTGGACGATTCCGGTTCCCGGTGGGACCGCGCGGAAGTCGTCGAAGGCCTGCTGCGCCCAACGGAGCAGCTGGTAACGCTCGCCGTTGCGCTCGTACTCGAGGCGCACGTTGTCGCCGAAGGACGTCGCCGAGCCTGCCATGTCGACCTGCACGGAGTGGTCGATGACAAGGTCCGCGGGGACCAGCGGGTTAATGCGACCGGGGTCGCCGCCGAGGGTCGCCATCGCGTTTCGCATCGCGGCGAGGTCCACGACGCATGGGACACCGGTGAAGTCTTGGAGCACCACGCGGGCTGGCATAAACGGCACCTCAGCGGTACTGCCTGATCCCGGTGTCCACCCAATCAGTGCCCGCACGTCATCCTCGGAGACGAACTCTGATCCGCAATTGCGAAGTACGTTCTCCAGCAAAATCCGCACCGTGTAGGGCAGGCGGCTGAGGTCAACGCCCAGGCGATCCAGGCGATAGATGACGTACTGGCGACCGGCGACATCCAGGGTGTCGCGGGCGCCAAAGGGATCGCGGGGGTTGGTCACACGGGCTCCTCA
>JAYTQG010000115.1:0-23334 GCA_043746815.1 Thermoleophilia bacterium
CGACGTGGCGGTTCCCGAAGCGGTGCCGGGGCCCGTTCCCCCGGGATTCGCAATCGCCCCGTACATGAACGCGGCAGACGCCCTCACCCAGTTCCTCCCGCAAATCACCACGGGTGTCACGAACGTCCAGATCCTCAGAGTGATCCGCGACGCGGTGTTTCCGACCTATACGTCCTCGGCGATGTTCCGCTACAGCTTCCAGCAGAACGGGCAGGCCTGGACGGGAGCCGCAATCGTGGGGACCGACGCACCAGCGAACTATGGAAACCTCTCCTGGAAGTTCTACTACAGCGCAATTGCAGTCCGGGTCGGCGCCGACCCGTCGGTTGGCGTCGGTCTTCTGAAATCCTGGAAGACCTACGACCCAAGCGGAGCGATCAACGCTCGAACGAACGAGCAACGGCGCCTGATCGACGAGACGAACCAGGTGTGGCAGCAAACCTCTGAGTTCCGTTCACAGACCGCGGACCGACAGTCCCGCGACGTGGGCTGCCTTATCCAGGGTTACTACGCCGTCGAGGACAACTCCCGCAAATACAACCTCCCTCCACTTCCCTGCGGTCAGATCTATACAAAGAACACGTAGCGGAGCGGCGTTACTTCGGCTGCTGCTGGGTCGCGCAGTGAATTCCGCCCCCGCCCGCGGCGATCGGATCGATGTCCACGAGAACAACCTCGCGGTCGGGGTAGAGGTCCTCAAGCGTTGACTTCGCCGCTGCGTCGGCACGAGCATCCCCGAACTGCGGCGCGACGACGCCGCCGTTGCAGACGTAGTAGTTGACGTACGACGAGAGGAAAGAATCACCGCGACCGCGTGGGGACTTCGGCTGGGTGAGGGCGACCGTCTGATACGGCTTGTCGTTGAGGTCGAGGAACCCCTTCACGGTGGTCCGTGTCGCAATCGAAACGTCGTACCACGTCTCTCCCGGTTCGACGTACGCAGGACGATCAAGAACGATCGTCCCGGGATCCGCAAAGCGCGCCAGGGTGTCGACATGACCGTCGGTGATGTCCTTCCCAGCAATCCCATCCAGCCACAGCAAACGCTTCGCGCCAAGGAGGTCGACCAGACGGGCAGCAATCTCGGACTCACTGACGCCGGGGTTGCGGTTGCGGTTGACCCAACTCGACCGCGCCGCCAGCACGGTGCCACGGCCATCCACCTCCAGTCCCCCTCCCTCACCGGTCAGGCCAGAGTCGACAAGCGGAATGCCAAGGGTCGTCGCGACATGTGCCGCCAGTTGGGAGTCTCCACCGTGACCTTGTTTGTTACCCCACCCGTTAAAGCGGACCCGTCCGGCTACCAGCGGCTGACGAGCGCCCGCAGACGTTGAACGCAAGAAACACGGCAAGGTATCGCGGGCCCAGAGGTCGTCCACCGGACCCTCAATGACCTCAACCTCCGAGCCCAAGTGCCGCCGAAGGGTCACTGCCTCGTTTGGCCGCGCCAGGACCGTAACGGGTTCAAATCGTGCGATCGCCGCCACCACCCGCAGGATCGCCGCCTGGACATCCGGAAGGTCACGTCCCCAGACATCGGTGCTGGATGGCCAACACATCCACGTCGCCTCATGCGGCGCCTCCTCGGAGGGCATGACCCAGGCGCCAGCATTGGGGAGGTCCAGATCGCTGCTTGGGTTGGCCCGACTGCCTGGTGGTTCGCCACAGGCCGAAAGAAACGCGGCTGCACCGGCGACCGACAGTGCCAAGAACGCCCGGCGATCTACCCCACCGGCCGTGGAAGCGGTCATGTTGGGATGGTCTCCAAGCCCGTTCATCGACGGAAGAGTACGCACAGAAGCTGGGCCTCGTCGATATCTTCCGAGCGCCGCCACTAACCTCCCCGCGTGGGCACACTCATCGACACGCTGGTGGATCCCTTTCGGCCCGGGTACATGCAGACCGCCCTCTTGGAGATCGGCGTGCTGTCGGTCGCGTGTGGGTCGCTCGGAGCATGGGTTGTCCTCAGGCGCCTTGCGTTCTTGTCACACGCGCTCGGCCACTGCACCTTCCCCGCCCTTGTCGTCGCAGCGCTCGCCGGGTGGAGCCTCGTTGGAACGAGCCTCGTCGCCGCGCTCATTGTGGCGCTCATCCTCGGCGTACTGGCCGGTCGACGTGAGCTTGCCGACGGCGTCGCTGTGGCGATCGTCCTTTCCACGGCGCTCGCGATCGGTGCGGTGCTCGTCAGCGGCGCGACCGATATCGGTCAACGCGCCGACACACTCCTGTTTGGAACGCTCCTCGGAGTCACCGACGCTGACATCTGGCGTTCAGTCGCCGCTGCCGTCCTGGCCTTGGCCGTCGCGGTGGGCCTCGGCAGGCCACTGCTCGCCGCCACATTCGACAGCGACCTCGCGCAGACTGGCGGCGTTCCCGCGCGTCTCATCACCCTGGCACTCCTATCGTCACTAGCGGTCACGGTCAGCGCCACGGTTTCGATCGTGGGGGCGCTGATGGTCTCGGCACTCATCTTGGTGCCCGCGGCGACGGCGGCACTCGTTGCACGGCAGCTGCGTACGCTCATCGCGGCGAGTATCGCCCTGACATTCCTCGCCGGGACAGGCGGCCTTTGGCTCGCCGTCCGACTTGACGCGCCACCGGGAGGATGCATCGCAGTCGTCGCAGTTGGCGCATATCTCCTCGTCGCCCTCGCAGCGTCAATCTCCTCCCGCCGGCCGTGGATGAGAGTCACCGTCAGTTGACAATGATTCCCGTCTTGTGTCTACTTTGGTCATGCGACGTCTCGTCCAAGCAGGGCTCACCATCCTTCTCGCCGCTGGCCTGACCGGTTGCGGTGGTAGTACAGCGCGGACCGTGTCCAGTGGAGTCGAATCGCTACGCGTCGTTGCAACAACCACGCAGCTCGCCGACTTTGCTCGGAATGTCGGTGGCGACCGCATCCAGCTGACGCAGCTGTTGAAGCCGAACGTTGATCCGCACGAATACGAACCAACGCCAAGCGCCGCAGAAGCCGTCGCCAACGCGAAGGTGGTGCTGCGCTCGGGGGCTGGACTGGATGACTGGATCACGAAGATTCGTACCGGCGCGGGCGGCGCCGCGACAGTGGTGACCACAACCGACGATGTCGCACTTCGAGGGGATGACCCCCACGTCTGGATGGATACCCGCAACGCCGAGGTGATGGTGGAGTCCATTCGCGACGCGCTATCCACGGCCGATCCAGCGGGTGCACGGATCTATGACACGAACGCCGCCCGCTACAACGCATCACTGCGGGCGCTTGATCGTGAACTGCGAAACCTGATCTCCGCTGTGCCCCGCTCGAAACGCACCCTCGTGACCGACCACGATGCCTTTGGGTATTTCGCTCCGCGCTACGGGATCCGAATTGTGGGAGCTGCGATCGGCTCCCTGTCGACCAGTGCCGAACCCGATGCCCGCCATCTTGCAGAGCTTGTGCGCACCATCCAGCGTCAGCATGTCGCCGTCGTCTTTGCCGAGGAGTCGGTCGATCCGGCACTCGCGAAATCACTCGCCAAGGACGCCGGCGTGACCGTCGGTGCTGGCCTCTATGCCGATTCGCTCGGGCCGAGCGACGGGCCAGCCGGTACCTACGTCGGCATGATGCGCCAGGACATGGAACGTATGGTGGCCGGGTTCCTCGCGCGGTGAGCCAGGACGAAAACAGGGTCGGGGTTCGCGACGTGACGGTTCGATTTGGCGCGAACGTGGCGCTGCAGGAGGTCACCTTCGCGCTTCCCCAGGGTTGCCTTGCCGCGCTGGTTGGGCCAAACGGCGCAGGGAAGTCGACGCTCTTCCGAGCGATGCTGGGGTTGATCACGCCGGAAGCAGGAAATGTTGAGATGCCGGGCCGAGTGGCCTACGTCCCGCAGGGCGATCACGTTCGCCGCGATCTCCCGCTGACGGCGCGGGACGTCGCCCTGATGGGCCGCTTCGGTCACACGCCCTGGTGGCGGCCGCTGCGTCGGGGCGACCGACTTGCCGCCGATCGTGCGCTGGATGCCATCGGCATGGCAGCCCACGCGAAGTGCCAGGTCGGTGACCTCTCAGGGGGCCAGCGCCAGCGCGTGATGATCGCCCGCGCGCTCGCCGAGGAGGCCCAGGTACTGCTGCTGGACGAGCCGTTAACCGGCGTCGACACGACCAGCGAGACCGACATCATTGCCCTGCTGCAGCGCCTCCGCGATGAAGGGGCGACGCTCGTGATGTCCACCCACGACCTGAACCAAGCCGCCCGAATCGCCGATCGCCTCCTGTTTTTGAACCGTCGTCTGGTCGCCGACGGCGCGCCCGCCGATGTCTTTACTCCCGAAACGCTGCGCGCCACATATTCCAGCGAAGTCTTCGTCGTAGATCCCCGCGATGGCACTCCACTCGGCGTGTTCGACGACGCGAGCCACCATCACCACGATCACGCCCACGGCCCGACGGCCGATCACCCGGCGCATCACGAATGAGCTGGGTGGCCGAGCCGTGGCAGGTAGGTCTGGTCGCGCGAGGGGGACTCATTCTTGCGTTGGTTGGCCTTGCCTGCGGCACAATCGGTGCGTTCGTGGTCATGCGCGGCCTGTCCTACGCAGGTGAATCGCTCTCACACGCTGTCCTGCCGGGCGCTGTCGTTGCGGTCATGATCGGCACGCCCATCGCCGTGGGAGCGGCGGCAGCGGCACTCGTCGCCGCCGTCGCAGTCGGCGTTCTCGCTCGGGGCCGCACAGCTGATGACACGGCCCTTGGCATCGTCTTCGTTGGCGCCTTGGGGCTGGCGGTAGTGCTCCTCTCCCAAGTCGACGGGGTCGGGCGAAACCTCGAGTCGTTCCTATTCGGCAATGCCTTCGCCACCACCAACAACGACCTGACCGTGGCGGCCAGCGTCGCAGCCGCAGTCGTGATGTTCGTCGCGGTGGCGTGGCGTCCGCTCATGGCCTCGACGTTCGACCCAGAAGGTGTCCGAGCACTTGGAATCAACAGTGGAGCCGTCGGAACTGCGCTATTGGTCGCCATCGCGCTGGTCGTCGTCGCCGCCCTGCAGGCAGTCGGCAGTCTGCTGACGCTCGCGCTCCTGGTGACACCGGCCGCGACGGCCCGCCTGGTGACGGTCCGCGCCAGCCACATGGTGTTCGTCTCGGCCGCGCTGGGCGTTTCGGCGGGAGTGGGTGGCCTCTACCTCTCGTACTTCGCTGGGCTCCCGGCGGGCGGCTCCGTTGTCCTCGTTGCGACTGGATTTCTCCTCGCCGCGTTGGCCCTATCGCGCCGAGGCTTGCGTGCCTACGTCGCTGGCGTGGCCACCCGGCAGGCCGCACAGGTCCCGTAAAAGGAAAGCTCATGGCCGTCAACCACGTATCCATGATCTCGGGCAATTGTCTCCTGCAACTCGCCAAGTCCGCAGTCGCCAAGCTCCACGACCTCCCGACAGACGCCGCACACCAAATGGTGGTGGTGGCGTTCCCCGCACAGACGGTAGGTGGCCTCCCCCTCGTGATGTCCGATGACGTCGACCAGCCCTGCCTGGCTGAACGACCACAGCGTCCGGTACACGGTGGACAGGCCGACCTCTGGGCAGAGTTCCCGAGCGCGCAGGTGAATGTCGGCGGCGCTGCGTGCATGTGTGTCGGCTTCAAGCGTACGGAGCACGGCGACACGCTGCGGGGTCCGACGAAGCCCGCGCTCGCCAAGGCGCTCCAGTGTCCGGTTCTCCACGGCGCCATGATAGCTTCGCCCGAAGTGGTGACCCATGTTTCCTGATCTCGGCAGTATCGGGCCATTTGCCCTGCACAGCTTCGGGCTGATGGCGGCGCTCGGAATCCTCGCGGCCTGGTGGTTCGTTGCAATTGACCTTGGTGAACGGGGCTTCAGCCCAACCCTGGCGACGGAACTACTCATCGCCGCTGGCGTGGGCGGGTTTGTCGGCGCCCGCGTCTACTGGATCATCGACAACGGCGGCACCGGACAGGATGGGTTCTTTTCCGGGACCGGCATCACCTGGTACGGCGGACTCTTCGGCGGAGCCATCGCCGTCACCGCGCTTGCCCTCCTCCGGCGCCTTCCCCTTGGCACCGTCGCCAACGTCGCGGGCCCGGCGATTGCGATTGGGCAATGCGTCGGCCGGATCGGATGTCAGCTGTCAGGCGACGGCGACTACGGCTCACCGACGAGCCTGCCCTGGGGAATGAGCTACCCAGATGGCACTGTCCCGACCACCCAGATCGTCCACCCCACGCCAATCTACGAGAGCCTCGCGCTCCTCGTGATCTTCTTCGTGCTCTGGCGAGCCCGGGGACGCCTCACCGCCGGGTGGAGCATCCTTGGCGCATACCTTATCCTGTCGGGAATCATGCGCTTCCTGGTGGAGTTCGTCCGCACCAACGCCAAGACTGCGCTCGGGCTGACCACCGCACAAATCATCGCGCTGATCGGAATCGCCATCGGCCTCGCAATTCTCAGCCGGAGCGTTGGCCACCTGGAACCCAAAGGACATCCGGTACCCCGGCGGCCTGGTTCGCACCCCGCGCAAGGATAAACAGCAGGTCCGAGAGACGGTTCAGATAGCGGACCGCGTCTGGATTCACCGTCTCCACAGCGGCGAGCGCAACCGTCGCCCGTTCAGCCCGCCGACAAACGGTGCGCGCCTGGTGCAGGTAGGCCCCTCCAGGGCTTCCCCCGGGCAGGATGAAGCTGTTCAGCGGCTCAAGCTCATCGTTGATCTCGTCGCACCAAACTTCCAGCTGCGTGACCTGCGCGGGCGTGATCCGCAGCTTGCCGTCGCCAGCGTCGCCGGGAACGCAGAGGTCCGCGCCCAGGTCAAACAGATCGTTTTGGATCGTCGCGAGGCGAGCGTCGTCTCCTGGCCCGAGCGGCTGGAGGCGAACAAGGCCGATCACGGCGTTCGTTTCGTCCACATCGCCGAAGGCGCTCACCCGAAGGCTGTCCTTCGAGACGCGACTCATGTCGCCAAGGTGGGTCTCGCCACCATCACCGGTGCGGGTATAGATACGCGTCAGTCGGACCATACCGCGGACCTTACTGAAGGAGTTCCATCGTGAAGTAGGTCATCCCGACACAGTCACGCACGGCCCCGATGCCGACTCGACGCCAGCGGGGCGTCAGCATGTTGGTGCGGTGTTCCGGACTCTTCACAAGAAGCTCCATCGCTTGGGGCGCGCCCGGCGCAACGGCAAGGTTTTCCCCCGCGGCGGCGCCGGGTGGAGCCCACGTGAGGCGCCCGCCGCGCACCTGGTGTTGCAGTTTTCCGGAGATGGCCATCTGGGCACTGTGACTGCGTGCCGAGTCCGTCAATCCTGCGGTCGGCTGCAGTTTGAACAGGCCAACTTTCGCCCGGTAGGTATTCAGAAGGCCCACAAGCGTGGCCTCGTCAGGGGCACTCACAACACTCGCAAGGCAGGCCGCGGAACCTGCTCCTGGCGCGGCCATCGCCGCCAATCCGGCGGACAAAACGAACATGCGTCGACGCATTGCGCTCCTCATTCGGGGGCAAAGACCCACCGGCAAACGTCCTCGTCGGTTCCGGTGGCATCGCGCCATGTCGGTCGGCAGGCGCGGCTGACTTCACGATTGAACCTACATGGACCGCGGGTGCGGACGGACGGTTCGCACAAGACTCTTACGTGGACTGCCAAGTTTCGGCGAAGAGAATTGCCTCGGCGGGAGTGGCGAGGCGTCCCGTGGCCTGCTCACGGGCCATGCGGGCGATCAACTCGCCAAGCCATGGCCCCGGCTGGCGACCAAGGTGGGCGGCGAGGAGGTCACCAGCCACTAACGTGCCAGCTCCCAGGCGCAGGTGCTGCGCGCGCACAGCCCCCAGGATCTCCGCGGCATGCCGGACGCGGGGTTCCGATGACCCGGCAACGGCAAGGGCGACGAGGACGGCTTCTGCTTCGACAGGCGACCGGGCGAGCAGCAGGTCGTAACACTCGTCAGGCGTCCATTCGTGGTCTAATGAGATGCCGTCATCAACGATTCGCACCAAGCCCTCGCGAAGTTTCGTGGAGGTCTTCATCCGCTCGGACCATGCCCGGGCGCCAGCACCTCCGATCGATGGATCCGCCGCTAACGCCGCACCCCAAATCGCGACGGCGCCACGGCTCAAGCCATCCGCGAACTCGCTGGCCATCGACTCGTCGACCTGAGCGGCCGCTGCCCGGGCTGTGGCGACGGCCCGACCCGTCAACTCGATCGGTGCCAACTCCCCGAGAACTCCAAGCTCGGCGAGGAGGGCGATCCCCACGTCGGGCGAGTCCAACGCGAGGAGGCGCCGAAGTTCGTCGAATACGCGCTCCGGAGCCGGGCGATCGATCAGCGCAGCATCGACCCGGCAGCGCTCCGCGGTGGCTGGGTCGATCGAAAACCCCAGTTCATGCGCTTGGCGAGGCAAGCGCATCAAGCGTACGGGATCGTCCCGGAATGCCTCCGGGGATACCAGTTTCAGGACTCCTTGAGCAAGGTCAGCACGGCCGCCGTGGAGGTCGACGATGTCGCCACCGGGTACCGGAGCAGCAAGTGCGTTCACGGTGAAGTCCCGGCGGGCAAGGTCCGCTGGGAGCGTACCCCCGAGAGGAATAATGTCGATCGTAAATCCCAGGCGGGGCCCATGTACGCGCCATCCGCCGAAGCGCTCCGAGAGCGCAAACCGCCCGGCACGCGCCCGCGTCGCAATCGCGGCGGCCGCAGCACGGACGTCGCCCGCGTAGGCAACGTCAACGTCCATCACCGGCCGCCCCAGAAGGGCATCCCGGACCCCACCTCCAACGATCCATGCATCACCACCGAGTTTTGCGAGCGGACCCCGGAGCACGGCAAACGCGTCGGCTAGCCCGTCCATTCGCGCACCACCCGCGCGCCGATTGCACAAATCACTTCGTAGGAGATGGTGTCCAGCCATCCGGCCACCTCCTCAACACCGATGCGCTCGTCCCCTTGCGTGCCGATCAGGACGACCTCGTCGCCAATTGCCGCGTTCGACTCTGGTCCGAGATCAATCGTCAGCTGATCCATTGAGATGTTGCCCACGACCGGCACGCGCCGTCCGCCGACCAGAACCTCCGCCCGGTTTCCGAGGCGTCGCGGGTAGCCGTCGGCATATCCGACGGGGACCGACGCGGTCGTCGTCCCTCGCATCGCGCGGTACACGCGCCCGTAGCCAACGCTCTCCTGCGAGGCGATGTTCTTTAGGGATGCCACCCAGGAGCGCAGAGTCAGCGCCGGACGAAGGTCGTCGTCCTCCGGATCGGTACCAAACGGTGAACAGCCGTAGAGCGCGATGCCACATCGCACCGCATCGAAGATGGCCTCGGGACTCCGGAGCGTCGCGGCCGAGTTCGCGGCGTGGGCGATTGCGCCGGGGAAGCGACTGCGAATCTCGCCGAGGAGTGCCCGAAAGCGGACCAATTGTTCGTTCATGAACCCAGCGTTCGGGCCGTGGCGTTCGTCAGCGGTTGCGAAATGCGTCATCAGGCCGACGACGTTCGCACGGGTGGCGGCAGCGACGAGGGCGTCAACCTGTCCGCGCTGAGCTCCGAGACGGCCCATTCCTGTATCGAACTTTAGATGAACTGCGAGATTCGCTGCGATTGCCGCGGCCGCAGCCTCGGGGGTCCAGATGGTCACCTCGACGCCAAGCTGCCTCGCCTGCGAAAACTCCGCGACATGAAGCGGGCCCATCACCTGAATTGTTGCGCTCACTCCAGCATCCCGGAGGGTTTGGGCCTCCACAGTGGTCGCAACGGCCAGCCGTGTGGCTCCCCCGGCGAGCGCAGCCTCAGCAACCTGGGCAGCGCCATGGCCGTAGCCGTTCGCTTTGACGACGGCAATCAGCTCGGCGCGTCCGGCGGCGCGGGCGAGACGGGTTGCGTTATGTCGGATGGCGCCAAGGTTAACCAGCGCGCTCGCCCGGGCCTCGCTCACAGGACCATCGCCTCGGGCAGCGCCTCCGCAATGTCGCCTGCCACCGTCCCTGGCCCCCGGCTGGCACGCTGTCCCGCCAGGCCGTGGGCGACAACCCCGACCGATGCCGCCTGAAATGGTTCAAGACCTCTTGCCAGCATCGCGAGAATTGTCCCCGTCAGGACATCACCACTGCCCGCGGTCGCAAGCTCAGGGCCGCCCACTGAATCGATCGCGACCGGACCGCCAGGCGCCGCGATGATGGTTCCATACCCTTTCAGCACGCAGACCGCTCCCGCCCGTTCGGCAAGCGTGCGGGCGCTCATCAGCCGGTTCGCATCCACCTCAGCCCGGCCACAACCAAGGAGTCGAGCGGCCTCCCCGGAATGCGGCGTGATGATCGTTGACCCTGGGCGTGCGGAAATCCGATCGCAGTCGAGGTGCCAGAGCGCGTCGGCGTCGACGACCATCGGGAGGTCCAGCGCGCTCAGCAGCCCCTCGACGAGTTGTCCCGTTTCTGGAGCACGGCCAATGCCCGGACCGATTGCGCAGGCACGAACTCGGGCCGCCTGACGCATGATCTCGTCCCTTCCGGCCAGTGACAAGACCGGCCCGGGTGTCCCAGCAGCGATGGCCTCCATCACGAGTGACGTCAGGGTGCCGGCAAGGAGGTCGGGTACCGCAGCGACAACAAGTCCAGCTCCGGCTCGCATGGCGGCGCGTGTCGCGAGGGCGGCTGCGCCCATCATTCCCGGCGAGCCTGCGACCACGAGCGCCGCACCAGCGGCGTACTTGTCGAGGTTGGCGCCACGAGCAGGAAGCGCAGCCATGACGGCGGGCCCGAGCAGCCAGGCCTCTGCGGGCAGTTGAATGGCCCGGGGGATGCCGACATCCACCACGACCACGCGACCTGCTCGCTGACGCCCGGGCATCACGCGAAGGCCGACCTTATCGGCGTGCAGTGTCACCGTGAGATCGGCGGTGATTGCCGAGCCCTCAACGCGACCGGTGTCCGGGTCAACGCCCGACGGAATGTCGACACTGACTACCGGTCCCTGAGCGGCGTTGGCCCACGCGATGGCAGCTGCGACGCCGTCACGGGGGGCCCCGCGTGTGGCGGTTCCCAAGATCGCGTCCACAACGAGCACGCCGCTGCCCGGGGGGGTCACGTCACCCGGCCCTCTGACGGGGATGCCGAGACGCCCGGCGATTGTTGCCATCCTCTTCGCCTCAACCGATCGCGGGGCGTCGCCCGTGGCCTGAACGATTTCGACCTGCCAACCCACATCGAACAGATGCCGAGCGATGACGTAGCCATCGCCGCCGTTGTTTCCGCTTCCGACAAGCACCACCGCGCGCATCAGATCGCCGACGCAAGCGAGGATCTCGCGGGCCGCCGCGAGGCCAGCCCGTTCCATCAGGAGGAGGAGATCAATGGCGTACTCCTCGTGGGCGCGGCGGTCGCCGTTGCGGATGACAGCTGCGGCGATCAGCGGGGTGGCTCCGATGATCGGTGGCGAGGTGTTCAGCGTTAATCCGCCTGGGTTCGGTGCAGAATACCGAGCATATCGGCCGGTCGAGATCCTCCCGAAGTGCCGTCCGAGGGCCGTCGTATCCTGGAGGTGCGTGAACGCCCCCGCACGTGCCCGAATATCCGTTGTACCCCCGCCCACCGAGCGGCGTCTGACGTCACCCGCGTCCCCTAGCGCGGAGCTCGGTGAGATAACGGGACGGGCACTTGCGGCGGCGGCCTTTGCAGCGGTCCAGCGCTTGGACGAGGCGACGGAAGAGGTTATCCGCGCGGGAATGCTGCTGCGGACTGTCGCTCCAAGCATCGAAACGGCGCGCCTGCACGCCGAACTCTGTGCGGTGAGTTGTCGTCTTGGATACCGTGATCTGGCGGAGGGTCACCGTCGCGCAGCGCGTTCGATGCTCCCCTTGTTTGACAGCGCAGCGGATCAGACGTCAATCAACGCCCGTTTGGCAACCGAGGTTCAGTCGCCCGCGCCCACGGCACTCAGCGCCGAGATTGCACGCCTCGATCGCGTCGCGGCGGACCGGGAGTCGCTCGGTGACGCGGCGGGGGTCGCGGCCGCACTCCGGCATATCATTCGCCTCACGAGCGGCCAGCGCGACGACGAGCATCGCCTGCGCCTTGACGGCGTGGATGCACGGGTCCGCTTGGAGTTGATCGAGCGTGAGCGCGATGATCTTCGCAGGCGTTCGCTGGAGGACCCACTCACTGGCCTCGCGAACCGCCGCGCCATCGAGGAGCGCCTGCCCGAAATCGTTTCCGGAGCAGCCTGCGTGACACTCGCCGTCATTGACGTGGACTGTTTCAAATCTGTCAACGATGACTACTCCCATCAGGTCGGCGACGATGTCTTGCGCGGCGTCGCCCGCCTCCTGGCTCGCCATTGCCGGAGCGAGGACTTGGTGGCGCGACTTGGCGGAGATGAATTTGTCGTTGCGTTCGTTGGTCTCTCGGCGAAACGGGCCGGCGCCATCCTGGAGCGACTCCGCACATCCGTCGCCGATTCCTGCTGGGATCTCATCGCGCCAGGGCTGCGTGTCTCCGTCTCAGTCGGCGCTGCCTACGCGCAGTCGGGCATTTCGGCTGAGGTCCTCATGGGTCGGGCCGACCAAGCGCTCCGCGGGGCGAAGCAGTCCGGCCGAGACCGCGTTCGATTAGCCCGCCAAGAGACTCATCGAGCCAGCGCCGTCCGCAACCGCGACGGCAACCGCATCCGTGCGACTATGACTCATCGAAATGAACACGGTGTAGACCCCCAACCGCTCCGCCTGTTCGGCGACCTTCCCCGACAAGATGACGCTGGGCTGCCCGCCTGACCGGTGAATCTCAACATCGTGCCAGCGGGTAATGCCAACGCCGAGTGCCTTTCCCACCGCCTCTTTTGCAGCAAACCGGGCGGCAAAGTGCTGGGGAGGAGTGGGTCGTGAGGCGCAGTAGTCCCGCTCCGCTTTCGTGAAGCAGCGCTCAGCGAAGCGCGGACGCCGTGCGAGCACCTCAGCGATGCGGGCAATCTCGACCGTGTCGGTTCCAACACCCAGAATGCCCATTTTCTAACTCTCTACTCGACGGTCACAGTTTTGGCCAAGTTGCGGGGCTTGTCAACATCCAGTCCGCGCTCCTGAGCCACATAGTATGCGAACAGTTGCAGGGGAATCAGCGCAAGGATTGAGGAGAGCAGCGGCTGGCGGGATCTCGCCGCCCAGAGGACGGCTTCGGCGTGCGCAGCGATTTCTGGGTTGCCGTGGGTGGCGACCGCAATAACCTCAGCACCGCGCGCCCGGACCTCTTGGATGTTCGAAACAACCTTGTCAAACACGTGTCCGTCGGTCGCAACCACCACAACGGGCGACCCGTCATCGAGCAGCGCGATCGGGCCGTGCTTCATCTCACCCGCGGCGTAGGCCTCCGTGGGGATGTAGCTGATCTCCTTCAGCTTCAGGGCGCCCTCAAAGCAGACCGGTTGGCCCACATGGCGACCCAGGTACAAGAAGAAGGGCCGTCCGGCGAACCGTCGTGCCACGACGGCAACGTCCGCCAGCGCACCGGAGGTGAGATACCCATCAATCAGCGCTGGGATCTCACGGATGTGATCGGCCAACGTCACCGCGCCCGCATCGGTAATGGCCCACTTCAAGCGACCGAGCTTCAGCGCAAGGAGGGCAAGCGCGATGATCTGCGTCGTGTGGCTTTTGGTCGCCGCCACGCCGATTTCCAGGCCGGCGCGGGTGTAGAGGACACCGTCTGCGTCCCGTGTCGCCTGCGAGCCAACGATGTTGGTCAGCGCAACGACATGCGCGCCGCGCTCTCGGGCCAAGCGCATCGCGGCAAGCGTGTCTGCCGTTTCCCCACTCTGCGTAATCCCGATCACCAGATCGCCCGGACCGGCCAGACAGGTGCGGTACCGGTATTCGCTCGCGACCTCGACGTGAACCGGCACTCGGGCCCAATCCTCAATGAGATAGCGGCCGACAAGGCCAGCGTGGTACGAGGTTCCACACGCAACGATGTGCACACGCTCGATCCGCGCAAGGGCGGCATCGTCGAGGCCGAGTTGCGGAAGGTCGATGGTGCCATCGGCGCGAATGCGGTCCGCAATGGTGTTTCGGATTGCCTCAGGCTGCTCGTGAATTTCCTTCAGCATGAAGGTCTCGAAGCCACCCTTCTCGGCGGCGTCCTCACTGAAGTCAACGGTTTCAACGTCGCGCACGACGTGCGTGCCCCTTGACGAAATCTCGACGCCACCGGCCTCGACGACGATGAGGTCGCCGGACTCGACCACCTGGATCTGACGCGTCTCACGAAGGAACGCGGGAATTGCGGAGGCAACAAAGCGCTCGCCCTCACCGATTCCGACGACGAGGGGACACTCTTCCCGCGCACCGACGAGGCGCCCCGGCTCGCTGGCGTGCATGGCGACGAAGGCGTAGTGGCCCTGGATCAGGGGAAGGATGTCGGCGACGGCCTTGGCCAGGTCGCCCTGGTAGGCGCGCGCGATCATGTGAGGGAGGACCTCTGTGTCGGTCTCACTGGTGAAGGTGACGCCCTCGGCAATCAGCTCGGCGCGCAGGGCGACGTAGTTCTCGATGATGCCATTCATCACGACGGCAATTCGCCCCTCGCCATCGGCGTGGGGATGCGCGTTTGCCTGTGTGACGCGGCCATGTGTGGCCCAGCGGGTATGACCGACTCCCGTCGTCGCAAGCGGGTCGGCAGCGGAGGACACTGCCCGCAGGTCCGCGAGCTTTCCGACCGAGCGAACGATTTCAAAATCCGGTCCGGTTGACTGGAGCGCGAACCCGGCCGAGTCGTATCCCCGGTATTCAAGGCGTTCCAGCCCTGTCAGGATCAACTCTTTGCAGGGACGGTCTCCTACGTACGCAACGATTCCGCACATGTCAGGGGGCTCCTAGGACGCGTTCGCAGATCGCGGCGATGCGAGTGCACCACCGATCGCAGTCATCTTCCGTTGGTGCTTCAACCATGACACGGACGAGCGGCTCGGTGCCAGAGGGTCGGACGACAACGCGTCCGTCCTCGCCAAGTTCGGCTTCACACGCGGCCACCGCATCCCAAACTTCAGTTGCGCCCGCAAGCGCCTCACGACGCACCCCTGAGATGTTGACGAGTTTCTGCGGAAGGCGGGTCATTACCCTGCCCGCCTCGATCAACGACTGACCCCGACGTCCGAGCGCGCCGATCAACTGCAAACCGGCGGCAAGTCCGTCTCCGGTCGGGCCATGCGAGAGGTTGAGGAGATGTCCGCTTTGTTCGCCGCCGAGGACGTGACCGTTCGCCCGCATTTCTGCGAGGACGTACCGGTCGCCGACGTCGGTCCAGCTCACTTCGATCCCTTCGCCCCGCATCGCTTGGCGGAATCCAAGGTTGGTCATGGTTGTCGTCACCACAGTGTTGTTCGGCAACGCACCGCGACGCTTGAGGTCCAAGGCAAGCAGCGCCAGGATTTGGTCACCGTCGACCACGTTGCCGGCCCCGTCAATCGCAAGCACCCGATCGCCGTCGCCATCGAACGTCAACCCCAAATCGTGCCCACCGGCGCGAACCGTCTCGGCAAGCAGCTCGGGATGCGTACTGCCGCAGTTCACGTTGATGTTGACGCCGTCAGGCGCGTTCGCGACCACGTGGACACGCGCGCCCAAGCGGATCAGCGCTGTCTCGGCGGTGGTCACGGTGGCACCGTTCGCGCAATCAATCGCGATATTGAGGCCAGTGAGGTCGAGATCGAGGCGTTGGAGGAGGAGGTCCAGGTAGCGTTCCCCGGCACCGGTCCACTGGTCGATCTGCCCGACGTGCGCCCCGGTTGGTCGCGGGCCGTCCAGCTCGATCAGGCCTTCAATCTCCGCCTCCGTGGTATCCGGCAGCTTGAACCCATCGGCACCGAACAGCTTAATGCCGTTGTCGGCGAACGGGTTGTGCGAGGCCGAGATGACCACCCCGGCACCGAGGGCATCGTCGCTGGCCACAAGCTCAGCAACGGCCGGTGTCGGGAGCACGCCCCCAATGACGACTCCCGTGCCCACGCTCGCGAGACCAGCGGCAAGCGCAGCTTCCAACATTGGACCGCTCCGGCGGGTGTCTCGTCCGACGAGAACGGTTGAATCGACGCCAAGGCGAGCACCGAGGGCCCGCCCAAGGGCGAGCGCAAACTCAGGGGTGAGCGGATCGGCGTTCGCGACACCGCGAACGCCGTCCGTACCAAAAAGTTTTCGGCTCAGCGCTTCGAGAACTGCGGGCGCTTACGGGCACCCTTGAGGCCAGCCTTCTTGCGCTCCTTGATTCGCGCATCCCGCGTGAGGAGTCCGGCCTTTTTGAGTTCCGGGCGAAGCGTTTCGTCCACCGCGATCAACGCACGGGCGATCCCATGGCGCAGCGCTCCGGCCTGACCAGAAATCCCGCCACCGTGCAGACGCGCAACGACCGAGTAGCTGGACTCGAGCCCCGAGACCGCAAACGGACGGCGAGCATCGGTGACAAGCGAGGCCCGGCCAAAGAACTGGTCAATCGGGCGGCCGTTGCACGTCACGGTTCCGTCGCCCGGAAACAAAATCACGCGGGCAACTGAGGTCTTGCGCTTACCGGTCGCCCGGGTGCGGTCCTCGACGGGTGCGGCGATTTTCATGCGGTCTCCTGGACGACGACGCGGGTTAGACGCAGTGGCGTCGGATTCTGGGCCTCATGCGGGTGATCGGGTCCGGCGTAGATCTTCAACTTGCGCAGCTGCTCGGCACCGAGGATGTTCTTCGGCAGCATGCCCTTAACCGCGTGGCGCAACACCTCTTCGGGGCGGCGGCGCAGCTGCTCGGCAAGTGTCCGGGAGCGAATTCCGCCCGGGTAGCCAGAGTGGCGCCAGTAGCGCTTCTGCTCAAGCTTCTTGCCGGTGACTGCGATCTTCTCTGCGTTGATGATGACGACGAAGTCGCCGGTGTCCGCGTGAGGAGTGAACCACGGAGAGCGCTTCCCGCGGAGTGTCTCGGCGATGATCGTCGAGAGCCGTCCAAGGTTCTGCCCCTCGGCATCGACGATGTACCACTGCCGGTCGACCGTACCGGCTTTGGCGCTAATGGTCTTGACGGGACTCAAGGAGACCTCTCAACTCGGGCACGACACGCGCGCAGACAGTGCCGCGTCACGCGGCGAACCCGCATCTTAGGGGTGTTGGCGGCCTGGGACAAGGCGGGAGGCTCTGGCTACGCTTGGGGAAGGACTCCCGATACCGTCGTAGAAAGCATGCCACCGTGAAACCATTCCTCGCTTTTCTTGGGATCGTCGTTGCAATCGTGCTTCTGGTCAGCAGCTCCACCATCGGCGGTGCCTTCTGCATCCGCGGCGTGGGCTGCCTGTACTCCGCCAACAACGGCATGAAGTTGGATCGGTCCAATGTCGTCCAAGTGAGCGTCGGCTCGGCAGATGGCACGACCGGAGCAGTCCGTACCGAGACCATCGTGAGAACGGTGACCGACCCACTTCCATGACGTGGATCCGGCCTGGGCGGTTGCCTGGCCAGCAGGGGGCGTGATGTTCGACCTGATCCCGATCGGCCCAACCAGCGGGGATAAGGACGGCTCTTGGCGAGGTGGCGCGGCGCTTGTGGGAGTTTGGACGCTCGCGCTCCTATTTGGCCTGCTCACGCCTCTTCCGACGATCGTCTGGGGCAGGGGCACCCTTGCCAGCATTCTCGACGTTGTGTTCTTGATCGGCATCATCATGAGCCTTCCGTACGCTTGGCAGTGGGTACGCGGAGGGGACAACCCGGCCGAGCCAGACAAAAAGGGCCCGCTCCTATTCGAGCAGGTGAATCCGAATGACGGACGTGTCCATCGTGTCTACCAGCCTGAAAAGGCCAACGGATGGTCTCCGCCGTTGAATAGAGGAATATCGCGATCGCTTGACAGCCGGATGACCATCTGGCGAGAACTCTCGTGGGTTGCCCCCGTAACCTTCGGCGACATCATCCTCACCTGGGCATGGAACATCGTCTTGATAGTGACCGGTGGGTTCCACGAGCGCAGGCGCCCGGGCAAGCAGGATCACGAAAGCATGGACTACGGCGACGAAGAGTTCGTCTGAGGCGCTACTCCCATTCGATGGTGCCGGGTGGCTTTGAGGTGATGTCGAGGGCGACGCGGTTCACGCCGTCCACCTCGTTGATGATGCGACTCGCGATTTTCTGCAGGAGATCCGACGGCAGACGCGCCCAGTCGGCGGTCATGGCATCGTCACTTGTGACGGCGCGGATCACGATCGGGTAGGCGTACGTCCGGGCATCGCCCTGGACACCCACCGAGCGGATCGCCGGAAGCACGGCGAAGCTCTGCCAGAGATCCCGATACAGGCCAGCAAGGCGGATCTCTTCTTGAAGGATCGAATCGGCCTTCCGCAGAATGTCCAGTCGTTCGAGAGTGACCTCGCCGATAATCCGGATCGCGAGCCCCGGCCCCGGAAAGGGCTGGCGCCAGACCATGCGGTCGGGCAGGCCGAGTTCCTCACCCACGAGGCGAACTTCGTCCTTGAACAGGCCGCGGAGTGGCTCGACCAGCTCGACGTTCATGTCGTCAGGCAGGCCGCCGACGTTGTGGTGACTCTTGATAGTGGCCGCCTCCCCCCCACCCGACTCGATCACATCGGAATAGAGCGTTCCCTGAACAAGGAACGGGACGTGGCCGAGCTTGTCGCCCTCGGCTTCAAAGGTGCGGATGAACTCCCGACCGATGATTTTGCGCTTTTGTTCCGGGTCGGTCACCCCAGCAAGCTGCGCGAGGAAGTGATCCTCGGCGCGGACATGGATCAGGGGCACCTCGAAATGCCGACCGAAGGAGGCCTCCACCTGTTCACCTTCGTTTTGCCGCATCAGGCCGTGGTCCACGAAGACGCAGGTCAGCCTGTCGCCGATCGCGCGGTGCACAAGGAGCGCGGCGACGGCACTGTCGACGCCCCCGGACAGCCCGCAGATCGCCCGCTTGTCGCCAACTTGTGCGCGAATCCGTGCGACCTGCTCGTCAATGACGTGCACGGGCGTCCAGCTGGGCTGGCAGTCGCACACGTCGAAGAGAAAGCCCTTCATCAGATCGGTACCAAAGGGCGTGTGCACGACCTCCGGGTGGAACTGCACACCGAAGCGGCGCCCCTCGTGGTCCTCAATGGCCGCGACGGGAACCTCAGGCGTGCGCGCAGAGACCGAGAACCCCGGTGGAGGCGAAACGACCGCGTCGCGATGGCTCATCCAGCACACCTCAGCAGCCAGTTGACGAAATAGGCCGCTGCGGTCAGTGACTTCGAGATCGGTCTTACCGAACTCGCCAACACCGTTCTTGGCGACATCCCCGCCGAGGGCCTGGGCCATCGCCTGCATTCCGTAGCAAATGCCGAGGACCGGAATTCCGAGTTCCAGAAGGCGACGGTCCAGCGCGGGCGCGCCATCTTCGTAGACCGACGACGGGCCGCCCGAGAGCACAATCCCCGCTGGCCTCAGCGCGGCGATCTCCTCGGGTGGAGTCGTATGGCTAACGATTGCCGAGAAGACTCGGCATTCACGGATACGGCGCGCAATCAGTTGGCTGTACTGCGCGCCGAAGTCGACGACCAGCACTCCGCCCGGTACCTCACGGGCGATCAGGGGGTCGAGCGCCACCGACCTACCCCATTCCGACGGCTTGGCTTTGCTGCAAACGTTTGCCCTCGGTCTTCAGCGCAGGTGCCACCATGACCTCCACCTTCTGGAACGCCTGGATCGTGTCGTAACCGCAGAGCGCCATGGCGTTTCGCAGGCCGCCCATCAGGTTCAGGGAGCCGTCGTTCTCGTGCGCTGGCCCAACCAGGATCTCTTCCAGCGTGCCGATCGTTGTGGTCCGCACGCGGGTGCCGCGGGGAAGCTCGGGGTGGAACGTCGCCATGCCCCAGTGGTTGCCACGCCCGGGGGCCTCGGAGGCCTTCGCGAGTGGCGAGCCGATCATGCAGGCATCCGCGCCACAGGCGATGGCCTTCGCAAGGTCACCACCGAAGCTCATTCCGCCGTCGGCGATCACGTTGACGTACTCACCTGTCTCGAGGGCGTGCTGCATCCGCGCGCCTGCCGCGTCGGCAATGGCGGTGGCCTGCGGGACGCCGACACCGACGACCTGCCGGGTCGTACAGGCTGCGCCCGGGCCGACGCCAACAAGGACACCAACCGCGCCCGTGCGCATCAGGTGGAGTGCAGTGGAGTACGACGCGCAACCACCGACGATGACGGGCACCGGCAAGTCCGCAATGAAGCGCTTCAAGTTCAGCGGCTCGCCGACGGACGAGACATGCTCCGCGGACACGACCGTGCCCTGAATGACGAGAACATCGAGGCCAGCTTCTAGGGCCACGTCGATGTAGCGCTCCACGCGCTGGGGCGTCAACGACCCGACAGTCAGGACGCCCTCAGCCTTGATCTCGCGAATGCGCTGGGCGATCAGCTCCGGAATGACGTCCTGACGGTAGATCTCCTGGAGACCACGGGTGGCCTCCGCGGGGGGAAGCCCGGCGATTCGCTCCAAGTGCGAATCGGGATCTTCATAACGGGTCTGGATGCCCTCCAAGTTCAGCACACCAATGCCACCGAGCTTGCCCAACGCGACAGCCACCGCCGGGTCGACCACTCCATCCATCGCTGAGGCCAGCACCGGAAGTTCGATGCGGTGCGGTCCAAGCGTCCAGCTCATGTCGACGTCATGCGGGTCGCGTGTCCTGCGGCTCGGCACGATCGCGATGTCATCAAACCCGTAGGCGCGGCGCCCCTTTTTCCCTCGTCCGATCTCGATTTCCATATGTCTGGCCCGTTCTCCTTGTCGTTGTGTCGCTCGTGGTCCGCGCTGGTCCTCAGGCTATCTGGGTGACCTCCACCGCATTGGCGAACGCCGCGATGTCCCCCATGTCGAACATTCCCGCTCCGAGCATGGTTGCGTTTGCCATTCCGCAAGCGACAGCCGTCCGAAGGGCCGTTTCGGGTGATTCCCCAATCGTCCAGGCGGACAGGAACCCGGCCAGAAATGCGTCGCCGGAACCGATCGTGCTGACCACGTCGATCGGCGCGTCAATCCGCGCCTGAAATGTCCTCCCGTCGGCGAACCGGCCGACACACCCGGTCAGCGAATGGATAAGGGCGTTCTTCGCGCCCATCTCCATCAACGCGGTCGCACCGCCGATCTGGTCGGACTCCTCCGCGAACTCGTAACCAATGACTTCCTCGGCCTCTCGTGCATTCGGGCTGACCAAGAGCGGCCCCGCAGCGAGTGCCGCCCGAAGGGGTTCACCGGCGACGTCGATCACCGCCGGGCGATCCAGACGGGCCAGCTCGCGGATGATCACGGCGTACAGATCCTCCGGCGCGCCCACCGGAAGGGAGCCCGCTAAGACGACCAGACGTGCAGCCTTCGAGAGGTAGTGAAGCTTCTCGAAGAGCGTCTCAATCTCGGTAGCGTCTACCCCGGGTCCGTACTCGTTGACCTCCATCTGCGTCCCTGAGAGCGGATCTACGATGGCAATCGAGGTGCGGGACTCGGCGTGGCAGCGAACGAAGTCGTTCAGGATACCCTCGGCCGTCAGCTCCTCCGTAATCACCGCTCCGATGCGCCCGCCCGCCATGCCTGTCGCGATGACCGGCTCGTGCAGGCGCTTCAGCGCGCGAGCGACGTTGACGCCCTTGCCACCAGGGAGCGAGAGCGAATCGGTTGCCCGGTGCTGATGTCCGAGCGAGATGTTCGGCACAACCAGCGTCCGGTCCAGGGCTGCGTTGAGGGTGACGGTGAGGATCATGGGACCAGGTGCCCAATCGCAGCATCTGCACGGTCTGCGAGGTCGGGACCGGCGGCATCGCTGAGGGCGGCAAGTGGTGCCCGGGCAACGGTGCGTTCGCCTGAGCGGAGTTCCACGACACCGAACTGCTGACCGCGGGTCACGGGGCCGCGAACCTCGGGAAGGGCGACGACGACAGCTGAGAGCGGACGACCAATCCGAACCGTCGCGGAAAGCGGATGCAACACACCAAGGTCGACGAAGACGCCAGGGCGATCGCGGATCGCCGCACGTGCGACAGCCACGTTGGCGCGTATCACCGTCGGCCGCCCATACTGGGCAAATCCCCAGCGCAGGAGGCGTTTCGCATCCTCGGCACGAGCGTCCAAGCTGGGCTCGCCGATGAGCGCGAGGTAAAGCGCCGTGGCAGTCCGGGGTCGACGGGCATGGGCCACCATGGCATAGCCCGCTCCTGCCGTGTGCCCGGTTTTGACCCCGTCGGCCTCACGATCGATCGAAAGCAGCGTGTTTTCGGAGACAAGGTTCCGCCGCCCATTGCCGTTCGGTCCAGGGATCGTCGCCCGGCGATTCGCCACGATAGTCCGGGCTCTGGGGTGAGCCATCAGGGCTGTCGCGAGGGTGACGAGATCGCGGACGCTTGAATAGTGATTGGGCGCATCGAGGCCATGGGGATTCGCGAAATGCGTGTCGCGCAGGCCGAGGGCAGTCGCGCGGCGGTTCATCCGCGCGACGAAGGCCAGCTGACCTGGCCCAAGGCCGGTCGCAATTGCGGTCGCCGCGTCGTTCCCACTCCCCACGAGAAGCCCCGTAAGGAGGTCGCCGAGCGCGATGCGCTCCCCGGCCACGAGTCCCGCCGTCGATTCACCGACGCTTGTGGCCGTCGCCGGCACTGTGATCGGCCGGTCAAGATCACCGGACTCAATCGTGAGGAGCGCGGTCATCATCTTGGTCGTGCTCGCCATCGGCCGCCGAACCGTGGCCCCGCGGGAGGCGAGCACCTCGCCGCTCGCAGCGTCGAGGAGGAGGTAACTGGACGCTCGTGGAATGGGAGCGGCGCCGTACGCAATCGTGGGCAGGACGAAAAGCGCAACTACTGCCCGACGAGGAGCCGTCCGCACGTCTGGGACCCTACCAGCGGTGCTCGGCGTTCCCGACTTCCCACGCCGACCAGACCGCCGCCCGCAATTCCTCAGCCGCCCGGGCGGGATCGCCCGCGTAGATGATCGAGCGACTCGCGGAGACGAGTGCCCCGGCGGCGCGGCCACCGAATGCCGCGGCAAGATCCTCGGGGCGTCCCCCCTGGGCACCGACGCCGGGGAGCAAGAAGATCTGGTGCGGCATCCGCTGACGGAGCGCCACGAGTCGCTCCGGCACCGTGGCGCCGACGACAGCGCCGACCGAGGAGAGCCCCGCCGTGCCGATGGTCGCTGCCCCCCATGTCGCAACGAGCTCCGCCACGGCCTCGTGCCAGAGGCGCCCGTCGGCAAGCGGAAGGTCCTCCAGGTCCGCCGCCCCCGGGTTTGATGTCCTGACAAGGAAGAACAGCCCACGGTCATTTGCCTGCGCGGCGTCGAGGAAGGGCCGCGCTGCATCGGTTCCGAGCATCGGATTAACGGTCATGGCGT
>JAYTQG010000116.1:0-4235 GCA_043746815.1 Thermoleophilia bacterium
GACCGCCGCCGAGGCAATTGGTCAGCTGAAGGCGCTTGGCCTGCGCCCGGTGCTCTTGACCGGAGACAACACGCGGGCTGCGCGGGCCGTCGCTGCGGACGTCGGCATTGACGAGGTCATCGCTGAGGTCCTTCCCGCGGACAAGGCTGCCGTTGTGTCACGCCTTCAAGCTGAGGGTCGCGTGGTGGCAATGGTCGGCGACGGGGTGAACGACGCGCCAGCGCTCGCTCAGGCGGATCTCGGTTTGGCCATCGGTACGGGCACGGACGTCGCGATCGAGGCGAGCGATCTCACACTGGTCGCGGGTGACCTACGCGGCGCGGCCGATGCCATTCGCCTCTCACGCCGGACGCTGAGGACAATCAAACAGAATCTGGTGTGGGCCTTCGGCTACAACGTCGCCGCAATTCCCTTCGCGGCAGCTGGACTGCTGAACCCGCTCATCGCGGGAGTGGCAATGGCCCTGTCGAGTGTCTCGGTTGTCGCAAACTCCCTGCGACTGCGGGGCTTCGAGGTTCACCGGGCGAGGTAGCCAGAAGGAGGAGACGGGCCATGGCGGCGCCTACTTCCCAACCGCGGATGAGTACCGACGGGCGCCAGCGTATTGACTGGTGTAGTACGGGGTGTTGATGTCGCTGATCTTCACGACGTCCCCGGTGCGGGGTGCGTGAAGCATCTTCCCATCCCCGATGTAGAGGCCCTCGTGGTGGATGTAGCCGCTGCTGTCAGCAAAAAAGAGTGCGTCGCCAGCTTGGATTTCCGCTTTCGGGATGTATCGGCCGACCTTCGCCTGGTCCTCTGCGACGCGGGGAAGCTTGACGCCGAGGCCGCCGTAGACGTATTGGATGAGGCCCGAGCAGTCGAATCCGCCAGGCGTCGTTCCGCCCCAAAGGTAGGGGGTGCCGAGGAAGCCGCTCGCGTTTTGAATTGCGGTACCGCCAAGTCCGGGCGCTGCGTCTGGAATGGGTACTGATGGGGCCTTGGCGGCCACGAGGCGGGGGTTCCCCTGTTCAAGTGTCAGGGCGATCGGTGTGACGTTCGCGTCCGTTGGGAAGTCTGCTTCGAACGAACGCTGCCCCGCCATCACCGTCAGCCCGGAGGTGGCGCGCACCGCAAGGTTCGTCGATCGGCGTTCGCCGTCGAGACCGAGGTAGATGGGGTCGTCGCCTGTCACGTCGTAGGCGAACGAACGTCCCCTAAGGCGGGCGAGGGTCCGTGATCGGTGGGCGATCGCGCCAGCGCGGAGCGCGGCGGGTGCTCTGACACCCCACTCGGGAGGCATCTCGCCGGGCAAGACGCCCTGCAAGTAGTCCTCCTGGGCGACGTCGTTGACAACCTGCAGCGTCGACTCACCGGTTGCGACGATATCCAGGGATCCGCGGTAGCGCCGGTCGAGGGGATCGGCGACACGAATGCCGGTCGCCTGATCCCGTGAATCGATTCTGATGGGTCCGTGGAAGAGCCGGACGTCTGTTGGGTTGTCAAGGTCGCGCAGCGCGAAACCCACGCCCTTGCGGGTGATCTCGAACCGGTGCCCTGGTGGAAGTGGCTTCGGCGTGTCGGTCAGCACGGACTCGTCCATGACAGCAAGCGGGGTTTGCCCAGCGACGATCATCTTGGGCAGATTGGTCGCGACCAGCACCCGAACGCGGGCACCAGCCTGGCGCATCAGTCGCGACTGCGGAAATGAGCGCGAGAGGATCGTTTGAACACTCTCGCCGTTGCGGGCCGCGGCGTAGACCTGGTTGCGGGTCAGGGGGGCTGCCGACGCCGTCCCAACGACCGACGCGAGTGAAGCGAAGATCAGCACCCTTGCAAATCGAGGGGCATCCAACGATGTGACCTCCACATCCGCGTTTGGTTGCGGGCGACCGACAGGGGTTGAGGGGCTCGCCGCCGGTCGGATCGGCGTCAGCAGCGGGCAAACGCTAGAGCCAACTCTTGAACAACCTGTGAACGGCGGCCAACCTTGCGGCAAATTGCTGGGTTCTTCACCGGGCGCACACACCCGCCTGATTAGCTACCGGTACTGCACCGAGATGGGAGTAATGCGTTGGCGAGGAACAAGGCCCTGTGGGCGACACTTGCTGCAGTTGCGGCGGTCGGCGGTGGCATCGGTGCGTCGATCGCGACGAGCGGCAATCATTCGGCCTCCACCGGAACTGACGCCATGCCGGGAATGACCCACGGCGGTACGGGGACGACGGCAACGACGGGTGGGACCTCGCATGCGAGCACGCTCAGCGATCAGGAGTTCATCTCGCGAATGATCCCGCACCACGAGTCGGCGGTCGTGATGGCCAAGGTTGCCCTCAAGCGTGGTCAACACAAGGAAGTTGACAGACTCGCTCAAGGGATTGTCGACGCCCAACAATCTGAGATCGCCCAGATGCGAGGGTGGTACCGGAAGTGGTTCGGCCGTGATGTGCCGGTGATGGACCACATGGGTGCCGCCGACATGGCAGCGATGGGGATGGGGTCTGACATGGCATCCCTCGCGACCGCGAAACCATTCGACAAGGCGTTCTTGTCGATGATGATTCCGCATCACGCCGGAGCAATCGTGATGGCGAACCAGGTTCTCGATTCCAAACGTCCCGAAATCCGGAAGCTGGGGGAACAAATCATCGCTGCCCAGGCGAAGGAGATCGGCAAAATGCAGAACTGGCGGGTCGCGTGGTACCCGCCCTTGGGGTAGCGTCGGGGCGAGAGCCGACGACGGGAAAGGTCGCAAAACGTGGCGCAATCGGTGCTCGTCGTCGATGACGAGCCGGGCATTTTGGAGATCGCCAGCGCGTACTTGCGTCGTGACGGCTTTGACGTGCGGACGGCGCCGAACGGCCAGCGCGCGCTCGACGCCGTTGCGACTCAGCAGCCGGACCTCGTGGTACTCGACCTCCAGCTGCCGGATATCTCGGGGGAGGATGTCTGCACAGCGCTTCGGCGCACCTCGAGCGTCGCGATCTTAATGTTAACGGCAAAGGCGGCTGAGGAAGACCGTCTTCGCGGACTTGCAATCGGGGCGGATGACTACCTTGTCAAGCCCTTCTCTCCGAGGGAACTCGTTGCACGCGTCCGGGCGATTTTGCGACGGTCCGACGGATCCACGGCTCCACCAGCCGATTTGCTGGTCAGAGGTGACGGACTGGAGATCGACCTCGCTGGCCGCGAGGCACGCATCGGCGGGAGTGGCGTTCCACTGACGCACACCGAGTTCCAACTCTTCGCAAGCTTGGCCCGTAACCCAGGGCGCGTCTACACGCGATTTGAGCTCCTTGAGGCACTGCAAGGGCCCGACGTAGAGGGCTTCGAACGGACCATCGACGTCCACGTCAAGAACATTCGACGAAAGCTGGAAGAGAGCCAACCTGGGGCGTCCGTCTACATTCGCACGATGTACGGGGTCGGTTACCGCTTCGACGACGTTTCGTCGGTGCAGTGATCGCGCCTGGCCTCCGTGCCCGCCTGATCGCGACATTCGTCGCGGTCGCGGTTGCCGCAACCCTTGTGGCGTCTCTCCTTACCGGCTGGGGATCGCATCGAAGCTTTGATCGGTATCTCGAACATCGCGCAGCTGCCGCAACGACCGGCGCCTCGATGCTCGCCCGTGACGCCTACGCTCGAGCGGGGGGCCGCTGGACTCGCCCTGGACTCGACGGGCTCGCACACGAGTTTGCACTCACCGGCTATGACGTTCGGCTCACCGCTGGCGCCCGGGACCTTCTCGACACGACAGGACCCAACGATCCTCGAGCGCCACTTCGGTTGCTTCGCACCGCGGCCGTCACCGACTCCCAAGGCACCAAGATCGCGACCATTCAGGTGTTTGGCCTGTCTGGAACTGCCGGGACGCCCATCGACGCCGAGTTCCGTGGCGAGCTTGACCGCGCCCACCTGGTCGCGGGAGGGATCGCCGCCGCGCTCGCCGCGCTGCTCGGAGTCGTCATTGCCGGCTGGTTGGCGAGGCCACTTCGCCGCCTGGCTGCTGCCGCAAGGGAACTTGGGGCCGGAACGCCAATCGCGCCGGTCACCGGTGGGCCCCCTGAGGTACAAGCGATCGGCGATGCGCTTTCAGGGCTTTCGTCTGACCTTGCGCGCCAAGACCGGGCACGACGGCAACTCGCTCAGGATCTCGCTCACGAACTGCGCACCCCGCTGACCCTCGTACAAGCGCGCATTGAAGCCATGCAAGACGGAATCGTCCCGCTCGACGCACCAAACCTTGAGGTCGTCCA
>JAYTQG010000117.1:0-1900 GCA_043746815.1 Thermoleophilia bacterium
ACGCGCGCCTCGTTGGGCTGAACAACAAACAGCCCAATCAACGCCGTAACCGCAGCAACGAGCAGGATGACCCCGAGCCAGACCTGCAGAACGGAAGGACGTCCGTTACCCCGGGACAAAAGCGTGATTCCGATTGCAACGGCGGCAGCGGCGGCGAGCAACATCACCAGGCCGTTGGTGCGGTGGACAGGACGTTCAGGAGTTGCGGTAGTCATGATCTCCTCGATGTCAGGTTGATATCACTCTGACATCTCCGACCGGGCTCGTCAATGGGACCCACCGCTGCTACCTTCGCTCCAACCATCTGAGGAGGAACGATGCTCGCCGCTGTTCGCCGTCGCCAAGTGGTCGGCTTGATCACCCTCGCCGTCGCACTTGCTCCCGCTGCGGCCAGTGCAGCACCGTTGATCCTCACCGAGCGCGGTGTACCGGGACTCACCATCGGACGAACGCTCGCCGCAGTTCGGGCGGACGGACTGGTGGGCAAACTCAGCCCAGGTTGCGAACTCGCGTCACCGCGCCCATCCTTCGCACCGCTGCGTGCCCCGTTGGTCGGCTCGGTCGAGTTCAACGGATCTGGCGCGAAGGCGAAACTCATCACGCTCAACATCACCAAGGGAGCGGTGACCGATCGCGGCATCCGCATCGGCGCATCTGCCGCGGCCGTGCGTCGTGCCTATCCGAAGGCCCGCGTCGAGCACTCCGCAGCCCCAAACCCACTTGAATACGACGCAATCGTGGTGACCCGCGGCGGGGAGGACCGTATCTGGATCCTCCTCAACAAACGCGGTGGACGCGTTCAGTCGTTCAGTCTTCCGGGCGCCAACTTCTGCGAGTAGCTCCGGCTACAACAACGATTCCCACCGCTGGTACTCGACCATGAGGTCGATGTCTCGGACGCTGCTCGGACGCCATAGGTGGTACCCCTGACCGGAGTCGAAACCGACGTACTGCGCACAGGCGCGTTGTTCGCTGGTCTCGATTCCCTCCGCGACCGTCTCCAAGCCAAGGCTCCGGCCAAGCCGAACGAGTGCCTCAAGGAGGGCCACGTCCTGGGCTCCGAGACTGCCGTGGAGGAAGCCCCTGTCGATTTTCAGCCAGTCAACGGGAAACCGTCGGAGCGCGTTCATTGACGACGAACCAGCCCCAAAATCGTCAATTGCGAGTCCGACTCCCATTGTCCGAAGGCCCTGGAGGCCAACGGCAACATCCGCACCCGCGACAAGGGCCGACTCCGTCACCTCGAGCATCAAGGCACTCGGGTCAAGACCGGACATTGCGAGCGCACGCTCGACCGTCTCCCGAATGTCCCCCTGATCGAGCTGACGATCGGAGACGTTCACGCTGACCATGAACCCCGCCCCACGCGCCCGCCAGCGCGCCGCCTGCCGACACGCCTCCTCGATCGCCCATGCCCCCAGCGGGACGATGGCACCACTCTCTTCGGCAGCCCGGACGAACATGTCGGCGTCGATTCGCCCCAACCTCGGGTGCCGCCATCGAACCAGTGCTTCGACGCACTTCACCTCGCCGTTATCCAGAGCCGCGACGGGCTGAAAGTCGAGTTCGAATTGCCCCGCCCGGAGGCCATCCTGGAGCTCTGATGCGAACCCGAGCCGTTCAGTCAGCGTCTTCAGCATCGCCGCGGTGAAGACCTCCCAGCGCGGGCCATGCCGACGCCGCTTCGCCTCATACATCGCGATATCGGCGTTTCGGATCAACTCATCCGGGCGTCTGCTTCCATCATTGATCGCAATCCCCACACTCACGCCGACACTCGCAAACTCTCCGGCCGCATCAATCGACGTTCCAAGCGCGGCGATGATCTCTCGGGCCAACTCAGGTCCCTCACCGGAGCCCCGCGGACCATTAAGGACTACCGCAAACTCGTCCCCCCCAA
>JAYTQG010000118.1:0-4201 GCA_043746815.1 Thermoleophilia bacterium
TGAGGAGATAGCGGCACGATGACGGATCACCACGCTGAGATCGGTGTCTTCGGCGGCTCCGGCTTTTATTCCCTGATCGAGGGTGGGGAAGAGATCGCCATTCACACGCCGTACGGCGCTCCATCAGCGCGGGTGATGGTGGGCGAGATGGGCGGGCGTCGGGTTGCCTTTATGCCCCGGCATGGGGCACACCACGAATACCCACCGCACAGCATCAACTACCGCGCGAACATCTGGGCGATGAAGCAGCTTGGCGTCAACTGGATCATCGGACCGTGCGCGTCCGGAAGCCTGCAGCCCCATGTGAAGGTCGGAGACTTCGTGGTTTGCGATCAGTTCGTGGATCGCACAAGCGCCCGCCGTGACACCTTCTACGACGGTCCGACCGTGACCCACGTCAGCGCCGCCGATCCCTACTCGCCGGTACTTCGGAAGCTCTTGGTGGAGGGCTGCAACGCCATCGATGTCCCCGTCCACGACGGCGGTACGGTCGTCGTCATCCAGGGACCGCGGTTTTCGACGAAGGCCGAGAGCCGCTGGTTTACCCGTGAAGGATGGGAGGCCATCAACATGACCGCCTATCCGGAAGGGTGGCTGGCTCGGGAAGTGGAGATCGCCTACGCGAACGTTTCGTTGATCACCGACTACGACGCCGGACTTGAAGGAAACCCGGAGGTCGAAGCCGTCCGTGTGACCGACGTCATGGCGGTTCTGAACGCGAACAACCACCGAATGGTGCAGCTGCTCGGGCACGTCATCCCGTTGATTCCCACCGAGCCTGACCCGCACTGTTCGTCAGCGCTATCCGGTGCCCAGCTCTGACGAGTCCCGCGGACCTCGAAGCGCTTGAAGAAACCCTTGAGGTCCTCTCAGACCCGATAGCGATGCAGCGGCTTCGAGAGCGCGAGGCTGCAGTCGCGGCTGGCGACGTTCTGGATGAGGCGGGCCTGCGGGATCTCGTGGCCAAACGGCCTCGGTGACGGGTCGGTGTCTCGGCCGCGGAACTCAGTACGGCGGTTGGGCGGCGAACCACTCGCCGATGGCGCGGAAGGCTGCCCAGAAGGCGCGCTTCGCATGCTGTTCGTCCAGGGACTGATCGATGTCGGGAACCAGAATCGCCTCGATGGTCGGAGTCCACTGCTGGATGGTTCCGACCTCGGCCGCGAGCGGGGCGGCAAGGGGATAGTCCAGTGCGTTCATCGTGGCGAGCGCATCCTCGCCCATCACGACGACGAGCTTGGGGCGCACGATTTGGAGCTCTCGCTCCACCCATGGGAGCGCGGAGCGCTGATCCCAATCGGAACGCTTCGCACAGAGCGTCCCGTAGAGCAGCAACGGATCGATACCGAGACGCTGAACACTCTTCAAGACCGCCGAGCCAGCGCGCCCAAAGAAGGCGACACCCTCTTGGCGCTCCGCAAGCGATGAGGCCCACTTCAACATGAAGATCTCGGCTTGCGGGGAGCCAGACGGGTGGACGGGCAGCTCCTCAGCGTCGCCGTCTCCGAGGTGCGACAGCTCGCTTTGGAGATCAGTTAGCTCGTCGATCGAGCGCTTCAGGTAGGCCTCCTCAAGGTCCCCGATGCCGATCGGCTGCGGGGTGGCGGAGGGAGTGCCTCGTCGCGGAATATCTGGCGTCATCGGGAGGCTCCTATTGGCCTCACTCCGCTCGACTCCTGCACGATTTTCGTTCAGCCCCGCTGGGAACTTGGGCGCGGTGATCGGGGCAGCAGCACCCGGCGGCGACGAACGACCTGAGCGTCGGCGAGTGCGTACCGAAAACTGGCTGCATCCGTGAACGGCAACATCCGAAGTACGGGCGATCCGATCTCCGTAACGCGCCGTGCTCCACTGCCCGCAAGGACCAACAGGCCCATACCGCGGGCCACTCTTGCTGCCTCATCCACGGCAGCTGCAGGCGGACCACTTACCAGCGCGTGCGCAGCGACGCCGGGGCCGAGCGCTCGGAGCGCCTCCGGGGTCGGGGCGTCTGGGCTATCGGGATGTGGGGCGACTAGGAGTCCATCCTGAGCCGCGACGGCCGCGGCGACCTCTGCAAGACCCGTTCCGCTCGCAATTGGCGCGTCCAAGAACAGCGCGATGACGGTGCCTTCTGCACTTCGGATCTCCTGCCCAACGATCACCGTCAGCTCCGGCGGTGCTGCGACCTTCGCGGCGAGTGCAGCATCGATCGCGCCCGTCTGGATCAGGGCGACGGCGCCAATCTCGCGAGCCAGGCAGGCAGCGAGGATTGCGGCAGCGTTCTGGCCGGGGGCGATACGGACGTCAAGATCGGCCAGCAGTCGAACCGGCGACGGACGTGCGTCCAAGGCACGCAGCGCGACGAAGTGGGCTTCGAGGTCCGCCGCGACGGCGGCCCAGTCACGCCGAACGGATGCTGCCTGCATTCCGATCCGCGCTCGCAGGGCTGGGTCTCCGCGCGTTTCCCGGAGCACCGCCGCCCATTCGATCGTCGAGAAGGCCGCGAGCAGCAGTCCGTTCTCGCGGTCCGCAATGAGCTCTTCGGTCTCCGGGCCACGCGCTGCCAGTACGACCAACCCGCGTTCAAGCGCCGCTCTGATGATCGCCGCGTCATCATCGGTGGGGTTCGGCGCAAGGACGATGGCGCACGATGCCAGTGCGGCGGCGCGGGCCTCGGGACCCGTGTCGGGGATGACGCGCACCGACGCACGCAGCGCCAGCGGGATCGCCGCCTTGGTCCGCCAGGGCGCGTCGGGTGGCCCGAGGACCGTGATCGGTGCGGAGCCCAACTCCCTGAGGACGCGAAGGCCAAAGCGGACCCCGGCCCGGTCGCGGTCGCGCGCCACGACGAGTACCGCGTCGCCGGGCCCGTCGGTCGTCCCTTCAAGGAGCGCTGGGTCGGGTGCAGGTGGTACGACGACGTACTCGCCGGGCAGGATCTGAGCGAGCGTCGACGCGGCGTTCGGACCCTGCGCGATCCGCAGGGCAACACGACCCAATGCACGGTCCACAAGCGGCCGCACGAAGGCAACTCCGGCCAGTTGGCTCGTCCGATGAAATGTCACCACGCTTGCCCCAGTCGCATGGCGAAGGGCGGCGAGCGCCGGGCTTGGAGAGAGCGGCTCGTGGAGGTGGACGATGTCGAACGGGACCAGCGACAGCAGCGTCTCAAGCGCCGCCGCCAGGTCGATCGGCCCGGCAACTCGCCGCCCCGGGCCAGCCGTCAGCGCTCGGCCAACCTGCATTACCAGGATTGATCCCGCCGGAGCGATGGCCGCCTCCGGTTCCCCGTTGGACACTGCGTCTCGCCGTCGGCGTGCGTCCGCCATGGCAGCCACGTCGCGGCCAGAGGTGATCAGCGTGACGCGATGGCCGCGAGCCGCGAGTGCCTCTGCTTCAAGGGCAACCTCGCGGCCATCTTCGTCAGTTGGCGGCCAGGCGAAGGGCGAGACCACCGCAATTGCGAGCGACTCACCCATCCCAAACCCCCCTAACTGGTGGGAACAGCCTCCGTGGCAGGAAGCGCAGCGTTGCTCTCACCGCTAATGAAGGCCTCCGTCATGTCGTGCGCAACCGAGTCGGGGTGCTGCACCGGCGGGCTCTTCATAAAGTAGGACGACGGCCCCTCGAGCGTGCCGGAGATGCCGCGGTCGAGAGCGAGTTTGCAGCAGCGCACCGCATCCATGACGATGCCAGCGGAGTTCGGCGAATCCCACACTTCGAGCTTCAACTCGATGTTGATCGGGATGTCACCAAATGAACGCCCCTCAAGCCGAATGTGCGCCCACTTGCGGTCCTTCAGCCACGGAACGTAGTCGCTCGGGCCGATGTGGATGTCTTCCTTGGCGATGTCCTGGTTCAAGATCGACGTGACAGCGTTCGTTTTCGAGATCTTCTTTGAGGCGAGGCGCTCGTGCTCCAGCATGTTCAGGAAGTCGGTGTTTCCGCCGAAGTTCAGCTGGCTGGTGTGCTCCAACTGGACGCCACGGTCGTTCATGAGGCGCGCCAGTGTGCGGTGGACGATCGTCGCGCCAACCTGACTCTTGATGTCGTCACCGACGATCGGAAGGCCACGGTCGCGGAAACGCTGCTGCCAGTAGTTCTCACGCCCGATGAACACGGGCATGCAGTTCACGAAGCCGCAGCCGGCGCTCAGGATCTGCTCGACGTACCACTTGGTCGCCTCTTCCGAGCCGACTGGCAGGTAGCTGACGACCAC
>JAYTQG010000119.1:0-9637 GCA_043746815.1 Thermoleophilia bacterium
CTACGCCATGTGTGTGGACTCGAAGGACCCGGCTGAGATCATCGCGACCTGCAAAGCCTTCGCCCCGGCATACGGCGGGATCAACCTGGAGGACATCTCCGCGCCGACGTGCTTTGAGGTTGAGGACACCCTTAAAGACATCCTCGACATCCCCGTCTTCCATGACGACCAGCACGGCACCGCAATCGTCGTCTTGGCGGCGACCTTGAACGCCTGCCGACTGACCGGTCGGAACCTCGCCGATTTGAAGGTCGTGGTCAACGGTGTCGGTGCCTCGGGCGTTGCCTGCTCCAAAATTTTGATCGCGGCGGGTGTCACCGACATCATTGGCTGCGACACCCGCGGGGCGATCTACAAGGGTCGCACCGAGAACATGAACTTCATGAAGGACTGGTACGCCGAGAACACCAACCCGCGTGGCGTCCAGGGAAGCCTGACCGAGGCCATCGTCGGAGCGGACCTCTTCCTCGGGCTCTCCGGTCCGGGGACGTTCTCGCTGGAGCAGCTGCAATCGATGGCGCCCAACCCGTTCGTCTTCGCGATGGCGAACCCGGTGCCGGAGATCATGCCGGAGATCGCGCGTCCGCACGTCAGCGTGATGGCGACCGGTCGCTCCGACTATCCAAACCAGATCAACAACGTGCTGGCCTTCCCCGGTCTCTTCCGTGGGGCGCTGGACTGCGGCGCTCCCCGGATTAGCGAGGCGATGAAGGTGGCCGCTGCCGAAGCAATCGCGAGCGTCGTGAGCGACGCCGAACTGAGCGCCGAGTACATCATCCCCTCGGTCTTCAACCCGGAGGTTGCCGTGAAAGTGGCCGCCGAGACCGTCCGCGTTGCCCACGCTGAAGGCCTCGCCAGTCGGTAGTCCGAATGCTCAAGTCTTGAGCCAATCCGGCCGATACATCGGCCATGACAACACGACCTTCATCTGACGACAATAAGTCATGGGCCCGCCGAGGCTTCACGCTGATTGAGCTGCTGGTCGTGGTGCTCATCATCGGCGTCCTCGCGGCGATTGCGATTCCGTCGTTCCTCGGCCAGCGCAAGCAGGCGAACGGGGCGGCAGCGAAGACCGACCTCCGGAACCTGGCCTCCGGGGAGCAGTTGTACCTCCTGGAGAACGGCAACTTCACGAACGTGTTCGCCGACATGCGGAACTACGGGTACGCGAAGGAGTCCGGCATCATGAACGTTGCGGGCACCGCCTTCGTCGCGACATTCGTGCTCTACAACAAGGCGGGCGCCGACATGACCGCAACCCCGGCGAGCGCCGACGGTAGCTACTGCGTCCGGACCGTCGACGTCTCAGGTCAGATTTGGGTGTGGAACTCGAACATGAAGGGCCTTCAGCCGAAGACCACCACCGCCTGCCCGGCCACCAACCCGTAACGGCCGCTCGTTAGCCTCAGCCGGTCGCCCGGCCCAGGGGCACGACACACCTCGGCCATTCGGAGCACCGAGCGCCGCGTGATTCGCTCCGTGAAGTTCGGGCGGGGTAGCTCAATCGCCCTGATTCACCACGGTTCAGCAGCGATGGACTCACCCAACGCGCGCGCCGCCCTCCGGCTTGGTTCGCTCGGCTCGCGGGTGTAGCCCGCGACAATCGCTTCGTCAATGCCCCCATCAATGTCGTCCCGCAAGAATTGCTCGATGGCAGTACGGATGAGGTCGGAGCGGGACCTTCCACTCATGTCTGCCCGTTCATCGAGCGCCGAGACCAAGTCGTCGCTCAACTGGACAAGCGTCTGCTGGCGGCCCACGACCATAGGGTGCCACGTTGCGTACCAGCGGCGCGTTGTTCGCAGATACCTGAAACTGCTCCGCTACGACGGCTAGAATCACGGGGGCACCCTGGGGATGTGGCGGAATTGGTATACGCGTCGGTCTCAAACACCGATGCCGCAAGGCTTGTGGGTTCGAGTCCCACCGTCCCTATATGCCCTGAAGGCAAGCCGTAATGCACTCGTTACCAGGGGTTTTCAGTGAGCGGCGGAGAGGCCACGTCAACACTCTTGATGGACGATCGAGACGCCCTGGTGCGACGCCACTTCACCGACGTACTCCTCGTCCCCACAACCAGTGCGGGCACCACGGACGATTGGACTTCGCATCCGCCTGCTGGAGATCCTCCTGTAAACCTGGGAAAGGGAATCTGGCTCGAACACCTTGATGACCCCGAGACCTTCATGCTCGCCTGCGAGGCGCGAGGCGAAAACTTCAATCCAAAGCGACAGTTTGGTCAGCGGTACTCGTTCATCCGGCGCGACGCTCCCGGAGACGCCTGCAACTGGGACGCAGACACGAGCATGCACGCGATCGTCGCCCTCTCACGCCTCATTTTGTCCAACGCCTACTCCACCACCTACGCCGCCAGAATCGAAGAAGCCAGCGGCAGTCGACCGCGTGAGGTCGTCCCAGTCCACGAACCGACACGCTTTGAGGCGTGGGTGCCAGCTCCCACACGCCGCGACTGGCTCGACCATGAAGAAGCGCTCGCTCTCGCGGCGCTCGCCGCGCGGTACTGGAAAAGCGGAGGCACACTTCCGCGTCGCATCAGCAACGCGCTCTGGCTTTGCGAGTACGGGTACCGCATCTACTGGGCCGACGTCCGCTGGCCACACACCGTGACCGCCCTTGAAGCTCTACTGAGCACCGATCGAAAGAATCTGCGGGCACAGTTCGTCAAACGCAGCACCGCCATGGCGGCCGAGTTCGGTCTCACGGGCTTCGATGAGCACTTTGCCCATCGGGCGTACACGGCTCGATCAGAAGCGGTGCACGGCAGTCGCGTGCGCTTCGAGGACAACTCCAAGGCGGCCAACGAGCTTGACCTCCTCGAAACCTTGCTTCGATGTGCACTACGTAAGGCCATCGAAGACGAACAGTTCCGATCCAGCTTTACGGACGAAGGCGTGCGCCAACGCTGGCCCGTCTAGCGGTGGCCTTGGGCAATGGTCGGACCGTCACGGGCGTCGGCCTGTCTCCACGCGATGCCGCCGCTGACTGCCTGAAGCGCGCCGAGGGCGGCTAGACGGCACGGGGTGCCCGGCGCCGGGACTCCCGAGGTTGATTGTGGCTCGGTCAGGTCGACCCTGGCTGCGATCCTACGTCCCGCGTTTGACCTGGGAACGCACGGCGAGACCGAAGAGGCCGAGCAGCAGCGCCCCGAAAATCCTGTCGAAGGTCACTGTCCACCGGCCAAGCGACGTTAGGCACTCCTCCCTGACGTCAAGACCCGGCACAGCCGCCCGGATCGCGAAGAGCGCCGCATCACTCGGGGGCTGAGTTGATGCCGGACAGTCGGAACGAGACGCACCGACAACCACCGCCGGACCAGCCGCGCCGGGGACTGGCGGGGTAGCCGACTTGAACCCCGACGACAGGAGCACCACGAACACAAGTGAAACGAGGATCAGCCATGCGCGCGCGGGCGGGACCGGGCGAACACCGAAACCCGCAGCGTCAGCGTAGACACGGAGGATCGAGCGCTCAGGCCACCGGGAAGGCCCCTGGTCGCGTAACTCGCGCTGCCGGCACCGCATCTCGATCTCGTAGAGCACGTTCGCGCCCTGCTCGTTCCGAGACTCCTCGACAACTGCACGCAGAGAGCGCACACCAGATGCACTCGCCTCGCCCAAGAACTCTTGAGCGCCTCCGGATAAGTGCCATGCGGCCAGCGCGGAGTCAGGCTCAAAGACGAACGGGCCGGCACACGTGAATGCGTCGAACGCTGGGACCCTGCTCAGGAACCTGCACCCCGTGAACGTGGCCCCCTTGGTGAACGTCACGCCCACGAAGGAGGCACTCTTGGCGAACGTCGCGAGCATGAAGGAGGCGTTCTTGGTGAACGTCGCGTTGGTGAACTCGGCGCCCTCGGTGAACGTGGCCTCCGTGAAGTCGGCGCTCTTGGTGAACGTCACTTCCGGGAAACCGGCGGCCCCGGTGAACGTCGCGAGCAAGAAGTTGGCGCCCTCGGTGAACGTCGCTTCCGTGAAGTCGGCGGTCTTGGTGAACGTCGCTTCCGTGAAGTCGGCGCGCTTGGTGAACGTCGCGAGCATGAAGGAGGCGCCCTTGGTGAACGTCACGCCCGAGAAGTCGGCGCCCTCGGTGAACCTCGCGCCCATGAACTCGGCGCTCCTGGTGAACGTCGCTTCTATGAAGGAGGCGCCCTTGGTGAACGTCACGTCCGTGAAATTGGCGCCCTCGGTGAACGTCGCGTCCGTGAAGTCGCTGGCCCCAAAGACCCTCGAAGGTTTGCCATTCCCTGCCTCTGTGAGCAGCTTCAGTAGCGCGGCACTGACTTGGCACCCGCGCGCATCGAGGACCTCGCAGTCTTTGAGGTAGTAACCCAGGCTGACAGGATCGAGATGGGCGACGCAAAGTCCGTCTCGAACCGCCGCGCCCGCGATGTGACCAGGGCGTTCGACGCTGCATTGGACGCATGGGTCCCAGGGCTGCGGATGTCCAGCAACTGCAGCGGGGTCGGTCACGCGACCCGAGCCGCAGTCGTCGTACCATCGACGCTCAACGACACCGTAAAGGCTACGAACATCGATCCGGGCATCGACACCTCAAGGTCGGAAGTTCACTGGTACGGAGGGAACCGAATCCTCCTCTGCGGAGGGTTCCGGCACAATTGCGCCCGGTCCGACGGAACTCGGACCGGACCGGACCGGAGTTTCCCCGGGTTGGTGGACACCTCCACAAGGGCCGTCCCGAGACTGTCCGCTGCGATCTCCTGACCCCTGCGTTCATCCGTGCCCCAGTGGTACGCGAAAATGCAGTGAACCAGTACTGCATGACGGTGTAAACCGGTACTCATAGATGCAGCAGTGTGGTGCTCTGCGGCGGTGCGCGCCTACCGACCTCGACATATCGACACGCTTTCGGCGGAGATTCTCGACGGACATCCGGCTGACTGCCTCGCCTGGCGTGGACGCGCGCGACGTCATGGCTGACGGCAACCTCATCGGACGCCTACTGGAAACCTTTGTGGTGGCCCAGCTGCGCGCGGAACTCCCGCTGATGCCGTTCACGCGACTTCACCACCTGCGGACCGAAGGTGGGCGCCAAGAGGTCGATATCGTGGCCGAAATCGGTGCAGAGAGGGTCGTCGGAATCGAGGTAAAGGCAACCGCGTCGCCAGGGCGCAATGACGGCAAGCACCTTGCATGGTTGCGGGATCACTTGCACGGGAAGTTTCCGCTCGGTGTCGTACTCCACACGGGACCCCAGGGGCACCACTCGACGAGAAAATCATCGCGATCCCGATCTGCGCACTCTGGGGCCCGGGCTGACTCGAACATTCCCACGCATCTACCGGATCGCAATGGGAGGCCCGCCCGGGCCGGGCGTATTGCCCGTGCCCGGCCAGTCAACGACCTAACTTACGCGGCGAGCCAGCCGACGAATCTCGTCAAACTGTGCGTTTTCCCGACGCAGTCGATCAAGTTCAGCCTCTTGACGACGCGCAGATACTTGCAGGGTCGCAAATGCCGCCGTTACCTGTCCGATCGCCGCAGACAGGTCAGAACCACCTGCGTTCCGGGCTCCCCGTGGGCGCCCAGGGCCACGACTACTCCCCTGCCGCCCGGTAATTCCGCGCTGGCGAGCGATCCGGTAGTAGTTCGCCGAGACCGTCCCCGGCTGCCGACCCGTCTCGTCGGAAATCCTTTGGAAGGCCGCAAGGCGAGTGATTTTCTCTTCGCCGACGATCTTCTCGACCTGATCAAAAATGAGGGAGCCAATACTCCCGCGTTTTCCTCTCACCGTGTTGGCCATTCCCACTCCCAGTCCGAGCGCTTGGCAATATGAACTCTGACGCTAGCATGAGGCGCAGGCGGCAGTCGAGTATTCAGTTCCCGGATATCCGCACAGACCTGCAATTCAAAAGACCAACGTCACTATTCGTCAAACGGGGCGGAGAGCGTTTCCGCGAGTTGGCGCACAGCGGCCCGCTCGGGACCTGCGGTGAGGCCCGCGACGCAGTCACTCACGAGCGAACGGCTCAGAGCGTTCGGATCCAGACAGCGGCCAACTCCGAGGCGTTCCAAATCGGCCGCAATCGCGAACTGGTCCGTCGAAAATGGGAGCGCCAGCATCGGGACACCGGCACGGATGGCCTCGCCGACGGAGTTGTTGCCTGCGTGGGTGATCATCACGCTGGCGTGGCGCAGGAGCGCGACTTGGGGCAACTCGGGAGCGACGATCCACGACGCGGGCAGCAAGCCGAGACGCGAGCTCGGCGTCGGGCCGGTTGCGATGGCGGCGACGACACCAGCCGCGCGCAGGCCATCAGCGACAACCGCCAGAACATCGTCGCGCTGGGAGAGAAACGTGCCAAACGAGACGTAGACGAATGATCGGACGCCGAGATCGGCGACCGCATTCTCAAGCTGACGTGGGAGGTCTTCGTCCCGCACGCAGGAGCCCAGGAACGAGGCACCGGCCGGAAGCGAACGGGCCCGTGTCGGATCGTGGAGCGCTTCGGGGTAGTTGTAGAGCACGCGCTCCCCATGCACGCGAAAGGGATCATCGACATCAGCGGCGCCCGCGCCAATTGCCCGCACGGCGGCATTGAACTGATCGGCGATCCGCTCCGTGACCGTCCGACACCGGTCGAGCAGTCTGGCGCGTTCGAACCCGGATGGCAGGAGCGCAGCTGGCCACGCTGGCGGCGCCCCGTAGCGCTCGTTACCGACCGGAAGCTGACTGGGATGTCCGGGGACGAAGGTGTCAAACGGCTCCCCCAGACCGCGGAGCGCCGTGGTGGCCGTCAGCGATACGTGGTCCGTGATGACCCGGTCCGGCTGGAGCGCGTCGAGAATGGGCGCCAGTTGACGGGCCACGGCCTCGGGCTGCCAAAGAAGATCATCGGCTCGACGCTCCGCTTGATAGAGGAGCGTTTCGATGGCGCCAACCCGGGTTGCAGCGAAGAACCCGCGTAGATGATCGGCCTCAGCGCCAGCCTGCGCCTCCGGGCGGCTCACTCCAAGGTTCGTTCCGCGCCCGAGCGTGAGTTCACGCCACTCAAAACCATCCCGCTCCACGCGCTCGCGAAGTGGCAGCCCGGTTGCAGCGACCACCCGCTCCCCCGCCGCACTCAGACTCGCGCCGTAGACCGCCAGTGGCTGGTAGTGCGAGACGTACGTCGGGCTGAGAATCAGCGTTGTCAGACTGGTGCACCCGCCGCCACTCGCCGTCTGGACGACCGCGCGTACAGCTCTGCCAAGGCGCTCGCCATGCCCTCGATGGTCATGTCGTCCATGACGTGCTTGCGGACACGGTCGACGCGCCCGGAGAGATCGACAAGCGGAACAGCACGCCGAATTCCGTCCCGAATTGCCTCGGTGTTCCGGCCATCGACCAGAACGCCCGTCGCACCGTCATCGATGTACGTGGATGGCCCGCCCGTGCGGGGCGCGACGACGACGAGCCCGGCAGCAAGTGCCTCCACGATCGCGAGGCCGAACTCCTCTTTCGCGCTTCCGCAGACGTAGATGCCGCGTCGCGAAGCCGCGTAGGCCAGCAGGCGAGCAGTGTCGATGTGCGGACGATGGCCGACAAGGAGGAGCCCCTCACACCCTTCGGCGGCGATCTGAATCTCGGTGAGGGTCTCCTGTTCCTCATCACTTGGTGCCTTCAGGTTTCCGCCGATGACCAGGAGGTTGTAGGCGCTACGCAGATCAGCTGCACCAGCCCACGCGGCGGTTAGCTGACCGACACCTTTGATCGCAGCAAGCCTCCCCGCCGTAACCAGGAACGGCAGGTCCCGACGATCTCCTGGCAGGCGTTCGAGGGTTGCGGTCAATTCGTCCAGAATGGCGACCGGGCCGCCAGCATCGAAGCGCCCAACGTCGCGGTGCGCGGTCTCCACCGTTGTCAGGCTGACGCCCTCTGGGATCAACGCCGAGCGCCGAGCGAGCCGCGCGGGATTTAGTCCAAGCAGTGCCGGTAGCTCAAAGCGTACGTTTGGTCGCGGAAGAATCGCGACGCCGGCCGCCGTACGGGCAAGGGTTTCGACCAGGCGTGCGCGGAACCACCAGTGTTCGCGACTGTCGAGTTCGCCGAACTGGTCACGCGGAACTTCGCCCGCGATATCCATGTCATTGATGACCGCGTGCGGGTCAGGAGCGGCGGTAAAGACGACTGGAATCTTCATGGCGCTGGCGACGCGTGCGCCAGCCATCGCTCCGACGTCCGCCATGCGCAGATGCAGGACGTCGGGCACACCCTGAGCAAGCAGCTGGCGCCGAATCCCGCGCTCGGCTGCAACCCGGTGAATCCACGCATCACGCAGCGGCACTGGCGGCATCGGTACCGCACAGAAGACGGACCGATCGCCGCGGGGCCAGAGTGCATCGGTCAGTGCATCACTCGGTTCGCCGCGGGAGAGTGTCAGAACGGTGGCGACGCCGGGAGTCTCGGTCAGCGCCTGCGCAAGCAGCACAAGGAGGCTCGCGATGCCACCGTTGTCACCCACACCCGCGCGCGTTAGACCGGCGTCAAGGTCCGCGTGCAGAAAGAGCTGGGCAATCTTCAACCCCGGACGACCGTCGCGAGGGGTTGTCGGCGGCGAGCGGTCGTAGAGCGCAAGCAGTGCACAGGTCGCCAGCGGTCCTTCGTCGGCCACGATTCGCTCAAGGGTGCGACGAACGTCGACATCGGGCCGATCACCAAGGGCACCGATCGCGGCGGCGCGAACCTGGTGTGTCTCGGAGCGATCACCCGCGACCCGCTCAAGCAGGCGCGTCGCACCAACTCTCGGGTCAAGGCCAAGGGTCTCAACGAGACGTCTGCGGTGCCTGACGTCGTGATGTGTGTCCAGGGACCTCAGCACGGGGGCAACCAACGCCCCTCCCGCAACCTGCGCCTGGCGTTCCAAGGTGAGCTGGGCGAGCATTGCCTCAAACGATTCGTCCGCGGCGAGCTCGAGGAGCCGCGACGTCATGTCCGGGCGCGGCATTTTCTGGGCGAGTGCCCAGACCGCATGCTCGCGTCTCCACGATGTTTCGTTTGTCAGCATCTCGGTGAGGACACGATCGGAGCCGGTGTCACACACCGCCCCCAGTGCGTGCGTCGCAGCGATCGCGGTGAACGGATCGTCCGATCTCGCCGCATTCGAGAGTGCCGCCAGGTCGCCCCGACGTGTCGTTCGCCGAGCGACATCGACGAGAAGTGCGCCAAGGCGCATGCACGCAATGGCGCCGGTCTTGCGATCGAGCGAACGCAAAACCTCCCGGACGTCGTTGGTCACCGCTGCCCCCCGGCCGCCTGCGTCACTCAGATGGGTGCGTTCAGCGAATCAATGGCCTGCATCAAGCGCTCCCACGCCTGGTGCTCGGCCTGTTCGTAGGCGCTCGGGCTTGCGTAGAGGTGAGGCGATCGCGACACCGCAAGGTAGTCGGCAGCGGCACGGGCCCGAACGTCGTCAGTCGCGGCGTCCGCAGAAAGCATCGCGTTCCCAGTCACTGAATCCTGCTTCCTGTCGGTGTGGAGTCGGGCGTTTGGGGGATGGTGTCGGGGCGTCATCTTCGGGTCGATTCCCTTGCCATGAGTCTCGCGGGTGTCGCGCCGACCGCAAGGGGGACCGGACAGGGTCCCGAGGCCGATCCGCGATGTCACTCGTCGAAGAACC
>JAYTQG010000120.1:0-1887 GCA_043746815.1 Thermoleophilia bacterium
TGACCGGCGGGCTGAACGGATTGGCGAGGGCCCGCAAGGTGACCGTAGTACGAGGGACCGCGACCTTCACGTCGCCCAATTCGATCAGCGTCGAGGGCGACGCGCCAGAGACCATCTCATTCGACGACGCGATCATCGCCGTCGGCTCGCGGCCCGTGAAGCTGCCCGGCCTCCCGGACGATCCGCGGATTATGGATTCGACCGATGCCCTGCGCCTGGACGACATCCCGCGGCGGCTTTTAGTGGTGGGTGGCGGGATCATTGGGCTGGAGATGGCAACGGTCTACGACGCATTGGGCTCGGAGGTGACGGTTGTTGAGCTGATGGACCAGTTGATACCGGGCTGCGATCCCGACCTCATTGCGCCGCTGCACCGGCGAATTCAGGGTCGGTATGCGGGCATTCATCTCCGAACCAAAGTGACCGAGATCACGGCAACGAAGGCCGAGCTGCGGGCGACGTTCCAGGGTGAGGGCGCGCCGGAGCAGGCCGCCTTCGACCGGGTGCTCGTCGCGGTCGGCCGACGTGCGAACGGCTCGCTCGTGGGAGCTGAGGCGGCGGGGGTGAAGGTTGACGAGCGCGGTGTCATCGCCGTCGACGCACAGATGCGCACAAACGTTCCCCACATCAGTGCCATCGGCGATGTGATCCCCGGGCCGATGCTGGCCCACAAGGCGACGCACGAGGCGAAGGTCGCCGCCGAGGCCATCGCTGGCGATACGGGCGCGGCGTTTGATCCGTCCGCGATCCCGTCCGTCGCCTATACGGACCCTGAAATCGCGTGGGCGGGTCTGACGGAAACCCAGGCGCGGGCCGAGAACATCGCCCACGAGGTGGTGAGGTTCCCCTGGGCCGCCTCAGGTCGGGCACTTGCAGTTGGGCGCCCCGAGGGCGTCACCAAGCTCATCATCGACCCGGAGACGCGCCGCGTGCTCGGCGTCGGAATCGTCGGCATTGGCGCAGGCGAGCTGATCGCGGAGGGTGTGCTCGCAATCGAGGCTGGCTTGGACGCCGAGGACCTCGCCCTGACGATCCATCCCCACCCGACCCTTTCGGAGACCCTCGGGTTCGCTGCCGAGGTCGCGATGGGCAGCATCACCGACCTTCCACCCGCACGAGGCAAACGGCGTGGCGCGTAGCCCCATTGCCCTCCTTGGCGCGGCTGCCGCGCTCGCGATGGTCGGCGGCGCCGCTTCGGTGCCGGTCAGCCCGGGCCTTTCCGACAACGGAGGGGACCTCACACGAGCTGCCGCGGCGGCGTTCGCCAGGTATCCGCTGTACTGGGCTGGGGACCAATACGACGGGGTGCCGATGGTTGCGATCCTCGATTCTTCAATCGGTCACGATGGGGCCCGGACGGGAACGGACTCCGTGACGCTCATCTACGGCTCCTGCACCCCGCAGGGCCGCCCGGGAAGCTGTGCACCTCCGGTCGAGATTCAGATCTGGCCGGAGAAGTTGCGACCGGTTGAGCGTGACGTCGCTGCCGTGGGGACCAGTTCAGTCATCCACATTCCGGGTCAGCCGAACGTCTGCGCTGTGGTGCACGGCAGTCGAGTTGAATTCGCGGCGAAGGGCGTGACGGTGATCGTTGGCGCTCGCGGGCGAGCCGACTCGGTCAGGGTCGCATCACGCCTGCGCTCCATGAACGCCCTCGCCCGCTCGGCTGGGTCCCGTGTCGCGGCACCCTCGGCAGCAGCCCGCGGCCGCTTCCGCTGTCGGTCAATCCACACTCGCTAACACCAAGACGCTGGCACAGCGCGCTGCCAACGAGGAAGATATGCAAAGCACCCGACCCCCTGGAGGACTCACTCGATGAATCGGCCGATCAAGACCGTGATCCCAATGCTGTTGGTCGCCACCCTTGCGTCCACCGCCCAGGGCGCG
>JAYTQG010000121.1:0-1887 GCA_043746815.1 Thermoleophilia bacterium
CGAGATGCCTACACCCGCACGTCCGCGGAGTTTGACCGCGTGGTGCCCGAAGAACTCCGCGGCGTCCTTCTCGACTCCCTGCGAGTTGCCGAGCGAAACGCGACAAGCGTCACGGCCCTTCTTGTGATCGCTGTGCCTGTGGCGCTCTACGTGATCGGAAACGCGATGTCGTCACTCGTCGACGGTATCGACGACGCGCTTGGTGTCCCGCGGCGACCATGGCTGCGTTCAAAGCTTGTCTCGATGGTCCTCTCCGCGGCAGCGAGCGTGTTCGTGCTGGCGACGACCGCCGCGCTCGTCGGTGGAGCGGGCCTTGTCGAGCGGGTCGTCGGGCTTGTTGGAGGGTCTGGCGCCGTGCGCATCGGCCGTATCGCGACATATCCCATCTCGATTGCCGCGCTCATCACCTTTACCTTGATCTTGTACCGACTTGCGCCGAGTCGGCGGGTGCTTGGCCTGCGGGAGATCTTGCCGGGGGCCCTCGCCGCGGTGGCCTGCTGGCTCCTCGTAACCCGACTCTTTGGCCTCTACACGTCTCGCTTTGGTACCTACAAGATCGCCTACGGAAGCTTTGGCCTTACCGTGATCTACCTGGTCTTCCTCTGGCTGAGTGGCCTGATCCTAATCCTCGGGGCCGAACTCAACGCTGCTCTCGCAGAGCGCCGGGCGCCTAGCGCCGAATGAAGGGCGCTGAGACGAGGACGACCGGCCGTCCGCCGCAATGGTCGGTCAGACGCGCGAAGCGAAGCGTTCTGCCCTTGAGGGACCAAAGGTAGGTTCCGACCTTCGGGCCACATCCGCCCCTGCCGGGTGCGTGCTCGTTCAGAAATGACATCTGTCTGCCCTGGGCCTGCAACTGACCCGCGACCGTGACGGCGCTCGCTCCCTTGTGCACGACTGAGTAGTTGCCATTCTTTCGAATCGTCAGCGTCCATTTTCCGGAGAGGCTTGTCGGGCTCTCAAGCGTCGCGACGTAGACCCCGGCAAGCCCGGGAGGCATCGGGGCTCGCGCCCCGAGTGCGACAGCCGAACTTGCAAGCAGGGCAAGCGTGCCGGCGATGGCCGAACGGCGCGTCATCAGGAGTCCTCCGAGTCGGGAAACGGCACTCCTTGCATCGGCAGTTGGCCCCTCAACCGATAGCCCGGGCGCTACCGCGCCCAACCGCTGTCGCGCACTCGTTCTCGCACGAGACACCAAACACGCCAGGCCGCACTGCGCGCGTCAGAGGCGTCGTCTGAGATCGCCACGACCTCGGTGTGGTCGATTGGGACCAGTGGCCAGATCGGGTGATCGCTCGATGGAATCTCCATATTGCGCCGGGCGACCGAACGCGCGACGTAGCTTCCGAGGGCTCGCCCGATCATCGCCCAGCAGGCCGGAGTCGGTTCCCACCTGGTGTTTGCGAGTGCCCACCTCCAGGCGGCGACCTCTTGATCCAATCGCCTTGAGGGGTTGGGGCCCAGGACGTGTCCGATCTCGTGAAGGCAGACGAGGTAGGAGCGAAGCGAACGAACCTCAGGAAGCATGACGACCCGCGCCCGCCGTGACGCGCGCGCACGATCGCTACGACGCGCGACGACCACCCTGAGGTTGGCGTCCGAAACGAGCGTCGCGACGTGCGCTGCGCCGTCGGCTCGGATAAATCGCGCTACCGCTGGCAGGTCGGGCACCAGTAGGTCGTGCGGTTCGAGTCTCCTTGCCCGCGCGCCTTGATCGTCGCGCCGCACCGTCGGCAGGGCCTTCCCCGCCGACCGTAAACCCAGCGATCTTCCCGGCTAAAGGGTCTGACGCCCGCCGCGCGATAGGTCTGAATCCTCCCCGGCTGACGCACACCTTCCGCAAGGAGGCGCCCCCCGATCTCGCCGAGCGTTCGTGCCTCCTCAGGG
>JAYTQG010000122.1:0-4194 GCA_043746815.1 Thermoleophilia bacterium
GGCCGGGACCGGATGCCGCGGCTTGCCTCCAGCATGAAGATCGCCATGAGCGACGAGGTCAATTGGACGCTCGCCGCGTGTCCGAGCCCCGGGTGGGCACAGCAAGTCTTCGGGGAACCGGACGTCGAGCGCCTCTGGGACCTGATCGCGCAAGCCGTCCGCCTGGACGAGAGCGATCCGGTGGCCGCCTGGTCTGCCCACATCGCGCGGCTTCAGCGTCAAGCACTGCTTCTCACCGAGCGCTCCTTCGATGCAATTCGCTTTCGCGGACCTGGCACCGACCTGACGGTCGGGATGCTCGCGGGGCACCGGTGGCTGTGCGGGGGAGAGTCCACCAGTTGGGGGCGCGAGTACGTCGCGAACCTGCCGACGGAAGAGGTCTTCACGACCCCGGACTGGCGGCGGACCAATGGGTTCGTCGCGGCGACCCGACCGCTCTCGATTCCATCCAGTGGGGTCGTCGAGGGCCTCCGGATGCGGTTTGAAGATGGCCGTTGCGTGGACGTCGCTGCCGAGAGTGGCGCCGAGCGTGTGCAGGCGGAGATGGCCCAGGACGAGTGGGCCGTACTGCTCGGCGAGGTCGCGATCGTGGACGGTGAGTCCCGCGTCGGTCGGACTGGGATGACGTTCTTCGAGACCCTCTACGACGAGAACGCGACCTGTCACGTAGCCTATGGCAGCGCGTATCCGCAGGCCGTTACCGGGGCTGTCGACATGAGCGATGACCAGCGCCGCGCCGCGGGCGTTAACGTGTCACGTGTCCACACCGACTTCATGATCGGCGGGCCCGAGGTCGAGGTGGATGGCCTCGACGCCAACGGCGTAGCGGTGCCGATCCTCAGGGAAGACGTCTTTCAGCTGAAGTAGCTGGCCGCTTGGGTGGTCGTTGGCGGTGGACCAATCGGCTATTGCGTTCGATCTGGCGTTTCGGATAGGTTTGGGCGGTCGTGCGAGGGACTGCGCGGCGGTTCTCGCCCCCCGAACAGGAGGTTCGATATGAAGAGACGTTTTCGAGTGTGCGTCGCACTCGCTGCTGGTCTGGCCGCGGGAGTGCCGACAACGGCGTTCGCGGCGGATACGACGCCACCGGTGGTAACCGTCCCGAGCGATATTCGGTTGGTTGAACCGAATTCATTTGGGCTCGGCAACCCTGATGGTGTCGGGCACCTCGCCCAGGCGTACAACTTTGACTCGTCCGCGCTGGACGACGTGGATGGTGCGCTTCAGTCGTTTTGTACCTCGACACCCGGCCCCGCCTTTAACATCGGCTTCCTCCATCAGCTCAGATTTGGGAGCTATCCCGTTGCGCCGATCACGATTACGTGTACCGCGACTGACGCGGCTGGGAACACGGGATCGAACAGTTTTACTTTTGTGATCGCGTCGGCTGATCCGGTGTTCCTTGACGACGGCGTCAGCCCGAGGTTGTACATCGCGGCGAGTAACCTCGCTGCGTTTCCAGCCCCCAACGTGATTGGTCTTCAAAATGAAGATGGCTGGCAGATCGTCGGCCCGTGCACTCCGGTTGCTGGCACGCTGACCACTCCGAGCGCGCTTGCCACGATCACGGTTAACCGTACGTGTACGGCGACCAGTGCGCTCGGCGTGACACGGGAGGCGCCGGTTCCGTTCGCCCTCCACAGTCCGTTCGTGACGTGTTGCGATGTCGGTGCTGGTACCCGCTTTACCGTCCCGGTTGGTGCGACGCCGCGGTCGGTCATCACCCCGTTCTTAACTCCGGGTTGGAGCGTTATCTGCACGCCAGCGCTTGACGTGGCGCTTCCAGCAGGTTCGACGCTCGTTACGTGTGGCGGCAACACGATTCCGCCGAGGTTCCCTAACGGGCGGCGGGCGGAGTTCACAGTCGATGTGATCGGCGGTGTTGTTGACAGGGTACCCCCGCGGATTCGCGTGCCTGCGAGTTTCTCGGTGCGTGAGCCGGTCGCTGGCGGTGGTGTCAACGTGACCTACACGGTGTCTGCCAACGACAACGTCGATGGTCCTGTCACTCCCTACTGCTCGCCCGAGTCGGGTAGCGGGTTCTTTCGCGGTGTGACCCGGGTGACATGTACGGCGACGGATCGGGCGGGGAACACGGCAACGAAGCGGTTCAGCATTCGCGTGTTGCCGCCGCGCCGTGTTCGGGAGGCCGATGATGATCGTTGGTGGTCATTGGCGCTGGACTCGACGGACAACTAGCCGGGTTGGTAGCGGTGGGTGGGCCGGCTAAGTCCGGGCCCACCCATCCGCGCCGAGTGGGGTCGCCGACGCTTCATTTCCCGAGGGCCGCAGTCGCCGAGACGCGCTATGGTCGCCGGGCGTCCTCCCTGGTGCAGCTCGGCTTCGCTGGTTGTGGAGGGTGCGATCCCCCCGAACCTCGCCCCTCACTGGGCGACAAAGAACGGAGTCGGCAACGTGAATTTGCTGAGTTTCTCCTCGTCCTCTCGATCGCAACGAAGGACCCGCGTCGGGTTCGTTGCGAGTGCGTTGGGCGCGCTGTTTTCGCTTGTCTTGGCTGGCGCGGCGGTCGCTGTGCCACCGGTCCCTGGAACGGTCATCCGGTCGTGGAATTGGTTGCCTCTGGCCCAGCAGTCATGGGTGTCGCAGCAGAGCCAGATCGATGCCCAGCTTGTGTGCCCGAATTGCGGGACGGATCCATTTGCGGTGCCACGGTTTCTCGGGGCAGACGCTCTGTACTCGATCGCTCCGGTTACTTCGTCACCTCCTCCACCACCTGGGGAAGCCGCGTCGCTCTTGTTTGATGTGCGCAAAAACGACGATCCCTTCCCAGTGGACCGCTTCGGTGACCGGGCCCAGATCAACGCGACGAACACGGTATTTAGCGAAGGCGGTCAGTACTGGGCGGGGTTCAGCTTCTACCTTAACCCCGCGAACCCGATCAGTAGTGAGTTTCAGGTGCTCGCCGAGTGGCACAGTCAGGGAAATGGACCTCCGCCCTTCGCCTTCTACACGCCGGGCAACAATCTCACCCTCGACGCCAACCGGACCGGACCAAACGATCAGTTCCTCAGCGTCTTCCAGATGTATAACCAGCCGATCCAGCGGGGCGTCTGGCACACCGTTCAGATCGGCTGGGTCGCAAGTTCAAGCGACACGGTGGGTCGTGTCCGGTTCTTCCTGGACGGAGTCGAGAAGACACTTGCCGATCGCGGCAATGGTCCCGGGGTTGTTCGCACGATCCCGCCTGACCACGGCACGTACTTTGCGTACTCGAACTACTACGACCACTTGATCGACACGGTCACCGGCGTCGGGGGTCAGGTGGGAAGACGCGTGATCGCCTACGGTGGATTGCGGATCACCCAGGGGACGGTCGTCGGTGCCGTCATCCCCGGCACGGGAACGAGTCGCCTTGGTGACTTTGTCTGGGAGGACTTGAACCGCGATGGTCTCCAGACGACGGGTGAGCCGGGCATCGCCGGTGCAGCCGTCGCGCTTCTTGATGGGAGCACTGGGACGCAGTTGCAGACGACAACGACGGATGCCACCGGGCACTACGCGTTCACCGGGCTTGCTGCCGGTCAGTACAAGCTTCGGTTTACAACGCCGACGGGGTTCACCCCGACGCTTGCCGGTGTCCCACCGTTCACCGCGAACAGCAAGCCCATTGGTGGGCTGACCAGTTCGTTCGCGCTCGCAGCCAACGCAATCGACAACAACCTCGACGCAGGCTTCTACCGGACCGGCACGAGTCGCCTTGGTGACTTCGTCTGGAACGACCTAAACCGCAATGGTCTCCAGGCCGCGGGCGAGCCGGGTATCGCTGGTGTGACGGTTGCGCTTCTTGATGGCAATAGTGGCACGCAGTTGCAGACGACAACGACGGATGCGACGGGGCGCTACGCGTTCACGGGGCTTGCTGCTGGTCAGTACAAGCTCCGGTTCACAACGCCGACGGGGTTCACCCCGACGCTTGCCGGTGTTCAGCCGTTCACGGCGAACAGCAAGCCGGTTGGTGGGCTGACGAGTTCGTTCGCCCTCGCAGCCAACGCCACCGATAACAACCTCGACGCAGGGTTCTACCAGTAGACGCACGGGTGCCCCCAAGCCAGCAATGCTTGGGGGCACGCCCGCTCTACTCAATGGTGGCGGGCTCGACGCTCCCCCGTTCGCGGAGCCGTTTCGGTGGAACGGATCCTGGCGCCTACGGAAGCTCCATGCGCTCCAGGCGGC
>JAYTQG010000123.1:0-9601 GCA_043746815.1 Thermoleophilia bacterium
CCGGGAACGCCAACCTCAACGAAGCGGCGGACGAGGTTTCGCACGTGCGCATCGCCACCGTGGCCGGTGTCGGCGTCGGCGATGATGAACGGGCGGAAGTCGACTTCAGGGGTCGAGGCAAGCTCCGCAGCGCTCATGCGGGCACGGGCGAAGCGCTGATTCTTGTCGGCGGTCAGGAGACCACGGACCAAGCCAGCGGCCTCATCTGGAACCTGACTGAGCGGGTAGCTCGCAAGGTCTGGGCCCGGATCCTCAGTCGTTGAGCCCTTGGCGGACGTCGCCCAACCGCCCAAGTAGATCGCCTCGATGCCGGCGCGCTTCATCTGCACGGCCTGGCCGGGTGAGTACGGCCCGAAGCTGGTTACCGACTTGCCCTCAGCGAAGAGTTCACGCAGCCGTGCGTAAAAGGCGGCGGCGGCGTCGCGGGCAACGGTGTATTCGTTCGGTACCGTGCCCCGCTGCTCGACCACCTGCCGGGCGTTGTGCACGCGCGTGATGCGCGAGAAACGATCGCTGCCCATCCACTGGCGCGTCGCTTCGATCTCTTCCTCGAAGGCTCCCATGCTCTGCTCTCCCTGTCGTCTCTGGCGCAAAACGCGAAGTGTAGGGACTCCGAGTTTTCCTGCCCGGCAGATTGTTCCACCTCGACGATCAGGGAGCTTCGGCCCAGCTAAGCGGGCAGCTCGCCCTTTTCGCGGAGTCGCTCCGCCTCCATCCGTTCAGCCGCCCAGATCCGCGCGGATGCCTCCCGGGCGGCGGTGTCTGCCTCGGCGGCCCGTACGACGTCGCCATGCTCGCCGTCCTTCCACTCGTCCAGGAGCGCACGCACGTACTTGGCGTGGTGCGACTCGTCGGCGATGATCTCGCCGATTTTTGCCGCGACGGAGGGGTCGACGGCTTCAAAACTTCGACGGTGCGCCTCAAATGAGATCAGTGCCCGCTGCTCGACCGCCTGAAAGAGCACCAACACGGGAATGATGCGGTCAACTCCGACCTTCTCGCCGCGCTTGGGAAGGAGCTCTTCGATGTCATTCAACGTATCCACGATGAGTTTGCCGCCGATCGTGATGTGGTCCGGGTCCGTCGAAGGCTCGAATGGCTCGACACCCAGTTTGTGCATGATCTCGCCGAAGTAGGCGCCATGCTTTTCCTCGTCCGCCGCGTGGCGCGCGAATTTCGCGGCAAGGTCGGGATCGTCGATCACGTCCTCGAGGACGCGCAACTCCTCGGCCCCTTGAAGCTCCGCGCAGCGAAAGGCGTTCAACATGGCAACGCGCTTTGTGAACGAGAGCTCTCCCAGGAACTCTGCGTACTCTTCGGGCGTCTGAAGGACGTGGGCTGCGTCGGTTGGGTCCATCGGATCTCCTGGTCTGCGGGGCGTGTTTCGCGCGGCGAAGCCTACGCGGCGAACGCCGGGAAGACCGCCGCAACCACACGCCGGCGAGTGCTGGCTCGAGCGGCTGGCCACTGAGAAAAAGGCGGTAGTAGACCGGGCCGAAGAGCAGCTCGTGGAGCAGTTCCGGGTCGGCATCAGGGCGAAGTTCGCCGCGGGCGACACCTCGCTCGACGAGCGCCCGCATTTCCGCTTGACGTCTCGCGACGACGCGCTCGCGGAAGGCCGTCGCCAGGATGGCCCCGCGAACTTCCGCCGGGTGGTCGACGCCCCTCAGCCGCTACCGAGGTGACACCGAAGCCGCATCGTCGGAGTACTCGCAGCACCACGCAGCCGTGGTCCGTCGTTTTGAACTATGTGTGGGCGGCAAAGACGCCAATGGTGAGCCCGCAAAGCCAGAGGGCGAGCGCCAGGGTCCCGATGATGCGTGGCGCCCGGCGTTTCCCGGCAAGCGCAATCCCAGCGGGTGCGAGCGGAACGAAGAGGAGACTGAGAAGGGAGAGACCAAGCGCAGCCGCGCGGTGCCCGTCGCCATTGGCCTGGCGACTAAGCATCAGATAAGCGGCAACGGACAACACCGTCAGGACAACTGCCACGAAAATCAGCCACGCTCCGATGACGAAATGATTGTCGGTTTTGCCAAAGGTGTCGTCGGCCTTCAGGCCGATCAGAAGGAATGACAACAGGGTCGCAGCGGCCACGCCGATGCATGCGGCAATGGTCTTCCACCCTGCCCGACGACCAAGGGCGAAAGACGCCGCACCAACGAGGATGAAGACCGTGCCGCAGATCGCCAGGAACTGATCGCCGAAGTACAACCGACCCACCCGACTGCCGTTTTGGTAGGCCTCGCTCATGATCTGGTCGCGCGAAAGGATCAAGAGAATTCCGGCCAGAATTGTCAGTACCGCGCCGGGATGGACCGGTAAGCGCGAGCGAAGTGGGCGTTCTGGGTCCGTTGTTGCCACTGGGAACCATCCTTTAGACCGGCCGTCCGGGGGGCGCAGCGATTTTGATGAGATGAAGTGCGAGTCTCGTTGGGGCAGGCCGCCGGGTCAAGCGGCTGCGTCAGCGCACGGAAGCGGCGAGCAACGCCTCGATACGCCGACGAAAACGCTCCCGGGAGAATGTCCCGCCGAGGAGCGGGTCGATGCTCGCAGCGCCCGTTTCAATGAGACGCCCGGGCAGCCCCGCGTCGGTATCGATATCGGCGTCGAAGGGCAGAACACCCAAGATCGGAACGGGCGAGATCCGGGTGAGGACGCCGGGGTTTGTGAGTTCGTCGAGGCCAGGGTCGTCAGGGAAGGCACTGATGATGATTCCAAGCGTGGAGAGGCCTCGACGCTCGATCGCTTCCAGCGTGAGCAGTGTGTGGTTCAACGTCCCAAGGCCGGGCCGGGCGACGACGATCACCGGGAGGCCCAGCCTCCGGGCAAGGTCGATCATCGTGACACCGTCTGAGAATGGAACCATCACGCCCCCAGCTCCCTCCACCAGGACCAGGTCGTAGCGCGAGGTGAGGTCGTCGTATCGCGACTGCACGAGCGCGGGGTCAAGACGAACGCCCGCTCGAGCGGCGGCAACGGCTGGAGCGAGGGGGTCGGGCAGGAGGTACGGGCAGATCCTGTCCAGTGGTTCATTCGTCCCGAGCACCTGCTGCACGAACGTCGCGTCCGGAACGATCGAACCGTCGGCTCCCGTCTGAGCGGGCTTCAGCGCTACCACGGAGCGCCCCTGCGACCGGGCCGCGAGTCCAAGCGCGGCCGTAACCGCCGTTTTCCCAACGCCGGTGTCAGTGCCCGTGATGAAGATGCCGGTCAGGTGATCTAACACGGGACCAGACTCCTTGCCTTCGCGAGGGCCTCCAAGGCCCAGTCCAGGTGGCGTTCTTCGTGGGTGGCCATCACCGTAAGGCGCAGACGCGCCCGCCCTACGGGCACGGACGGCGGACGTATGGCGGGCGCCCATACGCGGTCGCGTCGGAGGGAAGCCGCGACGTCCAAGCAAGGCCGGGCGTCGCCAATGACAACGCCGATAACGGCGGAATCGGTTGGCAGCACTTCGTAGCCGAGGTCCTTCGCCCCGGCAACCAGGCGAGTGACGTTCGACTGGAGGCGCACCCGACGTTCTGGCTGGTCGCGGATGACGTCCAGGGCGACCAGCGCCGCGCCAGCAGAGGCCGGTGCGAGCGCGGTGGTGAAGACGAACCCGCGCGCACGGGTGCGAAGGAAGTCGCAGAGATCCTGACTTCCGGCGACGAAACCACCCTGGGCGCCGACGGCTTTGGAGAGGGTCCCCATCACAATGCCGACCCTGCCCTGCAGCCCGAAGTGCTCGACGGCCCCTGCACCATTGGGCCCAAGCACCCCAGTGGCATGGGCTTCATCGACCATCAACATGCAGTCGTGCCGCTCGGCGATATCGGCGATGTCCGGGAGCGGCGCGAGGTCGCCGTCCATTGAAAACACGGTATCGGTGACGATCAAACGCCGCCGCGCCGGTCCGCTCGCACGGATCGCTTCCTCCAAGGACTGAGGATCGCAGTGGCGATAGCGCACCACGCGGACGCGGGCGAGGCGAAGCCCGTCGATGATGCTCGCGTGGTTGAGGTCATCCGAGAAGGCGACATCCTCGGGTCCAACGACGGCGGGAATCGTGCCAACGTTTGCCTGAAACCCGGTCGGGAAGACCAAGGCGTCTTCGGAGTGTTTGAGGGCCGCGATGCGTTCCTCAAGGACACGATGGAGATCCAGGCTGCCGGTAACCAACCGGGACGCGCCGGCTCCGGTGCCGTAGCGCTCAAGCGCGGCGCGCGCACCCGCGACCACCATCGGATCGTTGGCGAGTCCAAGGTAGTTGTTCGAGGCCAAGAGCAGATGCGGGACGCCCTCGATGTCGACCTCGGCATCAGGGGCCCCTTGGCAGTACGTCAGGACCCGCAGGAGGTCCGCATCGCGCAGCTCGCCAAGGGCACCTGGAAGCCACTCGAAACTCATGCGCACGCCTCAGCGGCCGCCGCCATGCCGGAGCAAATCCGCTCGAGGTCATCGTCGCCGGTCACGTACGGTGGCATTGCGTAGATGAGATCACGGAAGGGGCGGATCCAAACGCCCTGGCGAGCGGCCGCCTGGGTCGCCGCCCTGACGTCAACACCGCGGGTCATCTGAACGACGCCGATCGCCCCGAGCACGCGCACATCACTGACCCCGGGCTGTTCGGCAATCGAAGCGAGTCCCACGGTCAACCGCGACTCGATTCGACGGACCTCAGACTGCCAGTTCTGCTTCAACAGCAGATCAATGGAGGCGTTGGAGACGGCGCAGGCCAGCGGGTTGCCCATGAACGTCGGACCGTGGGCGAGAACGGACATGGTGCCCTCCGAGATCGTGCCAGCCACCTCGCGTGTGCAGAGCGTCGCGCCCAAGGAGAGGTACCCGCCGGTCAACGCCTTCCCGACACACATGATGTCGGGGCTGACACCGGCAGCGTCAGCCGCGAAGAGGGTCCCCGAACGGCCAAAACCGGTCGCGATCTCGTCGAAGATCAAGAGCACGCCGTGACGATCGGCAATGCCGCGGAGTACGGCGACGTAGGCAGGGCTGTGGAACTGCATCCCGCCCGCGCCCTGGACGACCGGCTCGACGATGATCGCCGCAACCGCATCTGCGTGGGCGGCGAGAACGGCCTCGAAGCCGGTCAGGTACTCCTCGCTCACGGGCGCGTCGAATCCGGCAGGCGGCTGGTCAGCGAAGACCTGCGGGGGAAGTACCCCCGGCCAGGCGGCGTGCATCCCACCAACGGGGTCGCAGATGCTCATCGGATGAAGCGTGTCGCCGTAGTAGCCACCCCGCCAGGTCATGAGGCGACGTTTCTCTGGCCGTCCAAGTGCCCGCCAGTACTGGAGCGCCATCTTGATGGCGACCTCCACCGCGATCGACCCCGAGTCGGCGAGGAACACATGCTGAAGGGGTTCCGGCGTGATCTGGACGAGACGTTCGACCAGGCGGACCGCGGGCTCGTGGGTCAGACCGCCGAACATGACGTGACTCATACGCCCGACCTGGTCGATGATCGCTTGATCCAGCACCGGATTCCGGTATCCGTGTATGACCGCCCACCAGGACGACATCGCATCGATCAGTTCGTCGTGACCTTGATGCGGACGGGCGAGGCGCAGTCGCACTCCAGCGGCGGACTCCACGACCAGTGGCGACACCGTCGCTGGCATCGCGGCATATGGATGCCAGACATGCTCGCGATCACTGGCGACGAGCGCATCGACGCCAACCAGGACGCTCACCGCTTGATGGACATCCCGAGGTCCTCAACGAGCTTGATGTCCTCGGAGGCGGGGCGGCCCGCTGTGGTGAGGTAGTTGCCAACGATCATCCCGTTGATCCCACCGACAAGCCCCAGGGCTTGGAGGTCGCGCAGGACCAGCTCGCGTCCACCGGCGTAGCGGACGATGATCTCGGGGAAAATCAGACGAAAGATCGCGATCGACCGCAGCGCATCGGATGCGGCGAGTGGCTTTCGTCCGCCGAGCGGCGTTCCGGGGCGTGGGTTCAGGAAATTCAGGGGAATCTCGCTGGGCCCCAGCGTCTTCAACTCGAAGGCCAACTCCAGGCGCTGTTCCCAGGTCTCGCCCATCCCGAGGATGCCGCCGCTGCAGAGCTTCATCCCGACATCGGTAACCAGCTGGCAGGTCTCGTAGCGCTCGTCGTAGGTGTGCGTCGTGACGATCTCGCCAAAGTAGCTGCGCGAGGCTTCGAGGTTGTGGTTGTAGCGATGGACACCAGCATCGCGGAGCGCCTCGGCCTGCGGGCGCGTCAAGAGACCAAGAGAGACGTCGACGTCGAGGGTGGTCTCGCGTTTGATTCCCTCGATAGCGGTCAACACCTGGTTCATCAGGCGCTCATCGGGGCCCTTGACTGCGACCACGATGCAGAAGTGATCGGCGCCAGATGCCTCAGTTGCCCGGGCCGCGGCGAGGACATCCTCAAGTGGCAGGAATGGGTGGCGCTGTGCAGGTGCGTCGAAGTGCATGGACTGCGAGCAGAAGGCGCAGTCCTCCGGGCAGCCGCCCGTCTTTGCACTTATCAGCGACTCCAGCTCGATCTCCTCCCCCGCCCAGCGGCGGCGAACCTCGTGTGCCAGGTTCAACAGCGCAGGCAGTTCCGTTGACGGCAGATCCACCAGCTGGCGGGCCTCTTCCATCGTGATCGGAGAGTTTTCCGCGAGGACGCGGTCGGCCAGGGTGTCGAGGATGCGTTCGGTAGTCGTCACGTCGGCGACCCTACCATTCGGGCAGTCGAATCAGGCCGTGCGCTCGACAAGATCCCACTTGTTGCCGTAGGGGTCAGTGAACACGCACACCCAGCCGTAGTACCCCTTGCGCGGCTCCTCGATGAAGTGGACACCCGCAGCCGTCATCGCCGCGTGATCCGTGGCGAAATCATCGGTGTCGATGAAAAAGGCCACGCGCCCACCGGTCTGGTTTCCGATGCTGGTGCGCTGAACATCCGTCGCCGCACGAGCAAGCAGCACCGACATCCCACGACCACCCGCGGGTGCGACGACAACCCATCGCTTCTCGTCGCTCAGGCGTGTGTCTTCGACGAGTTCGAAACCAAGAATGTCAACGTAGTAGGCGAGCGCTTCGTCGTAGTCGGGAACCACGAGCGTGAATTGGCGGATCGAGAGCACGGGTTGGACCTTCGCAGTTGCGTACCCACATTTCCAGATGGGATGGGGTTCAGCAGGCGCCGTCGTCGCCATCCTGATCAACACGATCATGGTTGAGGTCTGGGAGCAGCGGCACGGCGTGGAGCTGGTGGCGGTGGACCGTACTCGGCTATGGTCGCGGCCCCGCGCACTGGACTCCAACTGACCCAACTCCACTCCATTGAGGACACACAGATCGCGGGACGGGCAGCGACGGTGCTCGCCAGCGACCGAGTGTGCGCAACGATCGTCCCGGACCTGGGGATGCTCTGCTCCTCGCTGACGCTGGACGGGGAGGAGATGCTCGGCCACCCATACGGAGTTGACGCCTACGTCGAGCGGGGGAAGCTGACGGGCATCCCGTTGATGCACCCGTGGGCCAACCGGCTCAGCGGGGCGCGGCTGCTCGGGGCGGAAGCCGAAACAATTGATTTGACGTCGCCACTGATTCACGTCGACGGCAACGGTCTGCCCATCCATGGTCTTCGCCTCGTCGACGCAGGTTGGGAGGTCACCGAGCGTGCGTACTCCGATGCATCGGCTTCCATCAGCGCGCGACTGGACCTTTCAAACGGGCCTCTCCTTGAAGCGTTTCCGTTCCCGCACAGGATCTCGATCGCTGTGACCCTCACTGACGAGTCCCTGGGCGTCGCCACGACGCTCACCGCGACGGGGGGCGTGTCGGTCCCGATTGCCTTCGGCTGGCACCCGTACTTCCGAATCCCTGGGGTACCGCGGAGTCTCTGGCACATTGAGATGCCCGTCCGGCGGCGGGCACTCCTCGACGACCGAGGACTTCCGACCGGGCTCGAAGAGGCGACCTCGGTCGCTCCCGGTGCGCTGGGAGCGACAACCTACGACGACCTCTTCACGGGACTCTCAGACGACCCGGTCTTTGCACTGGCCGGGGGCGGTTGGAGGACCGAGGTCGCGTTTGGGCCCGGGTATCCAATGGCCCAGGTCTATGCGCCACTGACGCATGACGTGATCGCCTTGGAGCCAATGACCGCACCGACCAACGCGGTCGTTTCTGGGGACAGACTCCGACACGTGCTGCCCGGCGAGTCATTCTCCGCAACCTTCCGCATTCGGGTCTCAAGAACCTGAAACGAGACGGGCCCCGGTGACTGCAGAAGCAGCCAACCGAGGCCCGTTTGGGGGAACTACTCCCAGTTTCCCGGGCATGTACTACTTGGCGAAAATGACCTGCTTCTGCTTCTCGATGCCCTTCAGCAGCCCATCGATGTCGTTCGGGTTCTTGATGAACGACTGAATTGCCGGGATCATCACCGTATTCGCAAAGGCTGGCTCGGTATCACGGTCCAGGAACTGCGAGATGTGCTTCGCAGAGGCGATGAAGCCCACCGACTTCTTCTGAAGGGGCGTGTACTTGCTGGTGTCCGCCGACTTGCTCGTCGCGATGCTGTTGGCATCCGCGCCGAGGTAGATCTGCTGACCCTTGGCCGATGCAGCAAACGCGAGGAACGCCTTTGCGGCCTCGGGGTTCTTCGCGTCCTTGGCGAGCATCAACCCGTCAATCGGAGCCTCAACCGTGTCCGTCCCGTACTTCGGGTTGATCTGCGGGAACGCGAAGAAGTCGAGGTCCTTGTTCGATGCGCCGGTGAACTGCTGCCCGACGAAGGCGCCAAGGAGATACATCCCGGCCTTCTTGTTGACAACGGACTTCGCCGCGTCCTGCCACGTGCGTCCAAGTGAACCCTTGGAGTGGTAGGGGAGCAGCGTCTTCCACGTCTCGAAGACCTTCTTGACCTTCGGATCTGTCCATGACTGCTTGCCTGCCATCAAGCTTACGTGGAAGTCGTACCCGTTGATCCGCTCGTTAAGGTAGTCGAAGGTGCCGAGTGCGGGCCATCCGTCCTTGTCACCAAAGGCGATCGGCGTCAAGCCATCCTTCTGCATCTTCTTCGACAATGTGACCAGCTGGTCGAGCGTCTTCGGGACCTTGTAGCCGTGCGACTTGAAGACGCTCTTGCGGTAAAAGACTCCCCATGGGTAGTTGTAGAGAGGAACGAAGTACTGCTTCCCATCAGCGGCGGTCGATGCGCCCTTGAACGCTGGGGGCTGGTCGCTACTGAGCTTCGTCCACACGTCGGAGATGTCGCCGACGAGCCCCTTTGACGACAGGGACTGCATCCGGTACCCGGCGAACCAGGTGAAGACGTCGTCCGGTGTGCCCTGAACGTACTGGCTGATGCCCTCTTGGAACTTGTTGTGGTCGGACGTGTTGACATTGACCTCAAGCCCAGGGTTCTCTGCCTTGAAGGCGTCGACGAGTGCCTGATATGCCGCCTTGGGTATTGCGTCAGAACCGTTTGAACCGAACGTCAACGTACCTGACGGTGCCGCGCCAGCGGTTGCTCCGCTGAGCGCACTGACGGCGCCAATGCAGGCGGCCGCAAGGACCCCCCGGCGGGAACGGCGTGATCCACGAGTACTCGGTACCTGCATGTGAATGCTCCCCCT
>JAYTQG010000124.1:0-4172 GCA_043746815.1 Thermoleophilia bacterium
GTTGGCGCCCGCGACCGACTTGATCTTGAACAGGCGCAGCGGCATCAACGGGGCCCGCGTCTTGGATTCAATAGCGATGAACAGGCCGAGGACCAGGACCGCGGCAGCCAAAACGCCGATCGTTTGCCCGGTCTTCCAGCCGTGGCCGGGAAGCGCCGTCTGAACGAACCCATAGATCAGGAGCGCGAGTCCCGCCGTGCCGGCGATCGCTCCGGCAACGTCGAAGCCGCCGTCGTTCTTCTCGGCGCGACTCTCCGTGAGGAGTCCAAAGGAGAAGAGAATGACGCCAACGGCGATCGGCACATTGACGAAGAAAATCCAGCGCCAGGAAAGGGCATCCGTCAGGAACCCACCCGCGAGCACCCCGACCGCGCCGCCCATCCCGGCGACCGCTCCCCAGACGCCCAATGCCTTGTTGCGCTCTGCCCCTTCAGTGAAGGTAACCGACAGAATCGAAAGCGCAGCCGGCGAAACGATCGCGGCCCCCATGCCCTGAACGGCCCGAGCGGCGATGAGCATCGTGCTGTTTTGCGCAAGGCCGCACGCGAGTGACGCCAGTGCGAACACCACGACGCCGATCTGAAAGACACGTTTACGACCAAGGAGGTCAGCAAGCCGACCACCAAAGAGCAAAAGCCCTCCGAAGGTCAATGTGTAGGCATTCAGCACCCACGTGAGGTTTCCCTCAGAGAACTTGAGCGCATCCTTGATCGGATTCAGCGCGACGTTCACGATCGAGACGTCGATCACGATCATGAACTGGGTTGCCGCCAGGAGGATGAGCGCTAACCAGCGGCGGTCACGGGTTTCAGACACGGGCCTTCTTTCACGTTCGGGATACCAACTCGGACGGAGCCTACCCGCCGCCTCCGGCGACTGACACCGTATGTGGATGCACCAGCGCCGGGCGGTCGCCCTCGGCGATCGGGACCAGCGGACGAGAGACGGCTGCCCGCGCGACGAGCGGCAAATCATCCGCCCGAATCTCGACGCTCTCACCGCGGGCGGTCACCATCAGGAAACGCCTCCCTGGTGGCACACAGGCGACCACGGCGACCTCTCCGGCGGGCTCCTTCGTCGGCCGATCCACGGAGGCGTTCTGCACACCTCCCGTGCCGCGTCCCTTCGCGGGATAGTCGTCCAGCCCGGTCCGCTTCCCCAGCCCAGTGGCGTGAATCGTGACGACGTCCCCGCCGGCAACCATCGCGGAAACGACCCTGTCGCCGGTGGCGATACGCATGCCTGCGACGCCGCCCGCCGCGCCAGACTGCACTGCCCGGATCGGCCCGAGCGCGGCCCGCAGCAGTTGCCCACCCGCGGTGGCAATCAGGATCTCGTCGTCGTCGCCGTGCGGAATGCATGCCACGACGCGGTCGGTTCCCTCAACGCGTATCACGCCAAACCCCGCCGCATGGACTCCCGCGAAGATGCTCCACTCAACCCGCTTCAGCTGACCCTCGGCCGTAACCAGGGCCGCGTGAGTTGCGCCCTCATCGCCACGCAGAACGGCAACGATCCGATCCCCGCGGGTCGGGCTGATCCCCTGAACCCCGCGACCACGGCGGGTCTCCGGCGGCCCGTCCATCGGGCTCATGCTGAACGCGAGACCCCCGCTTGAGATCGCAATCAGCGGGCCGTTTGCTAGGAGATCGTGAATCGCGACCACGCTCGCGGCGGCGGCTGGCTGCAAGGGGAGACGCGGGATGCGACGCACATGCGGATCGGCCGTCAGAACCTGTCCCGTGTCGGACACATAGATGCTGACCGGACCGCCCTCGGACACGCCCGGGGTCTCACCATCAGGTGCACTGAGCGTGGGAGCCGCCGCACCGGCAAGCGTGGTCTTACGCGGGACCGCGTGGGCCGTCTTGGTGGCCTTGAGCTCCGTGACAACGATGTCGCGCACGCCATGCTCGGACTCCAGGGTCGCACCGATCTCGTCGATCCGCTCACCCTTGACGCGCACCTCGTCCTGCAGACGAAAACGGTTCAGACGGTTGAGGCGCCGCAGTTGCATCTCAATAATCCAGGTGGCCTGCTGCTCGTCAATCGGCAGCGCGCCCTTCTGGCCGTGCGGTACGTAGGTCAGCGCCGCCATCAGCTTCGCCTTGGCGTCGTCGTCGTCCTCAGCCCCCCGGATGATCGCGACCACCTCATCGATCGCCCCGAGCGCCGCCATCAGTGCAAGGAGGCGATGCAGGTCCCGCTGCAGGACCGAGCGCTCGTAGGCAAGGCGCTTACTGACGATCTCGTGGCGGAAGGCAACGAACCGCTGGAGGATCTCGACGAGGCTCACGACACGCGGTTTGCCGTCCACCAGCACCGTGAAGTTAAACTTCACCGTGTCACGAAGCTTGGTGTAGCGAAGGAGATCGGCGATCAGCTTCTGGACGTTTCCACCACGTTTCACCTTGATCTGGACGCGCAGTCCGGTGGTGCGACCACTCAGGTTCCGCGGCGTCTCCACGACCTCGGTGATCTTCCCGTCGCGCGCCGCCTGGACGACCTGCTTGACGATCTGGTCGGGCCCAACTTGGTACGGCAAATCGGTGATGAGCAGCGCTTGCTGGTTGCTCGGCAGCGCTTCGATCACGTAGCGCCCCTGCAGCTGGATCGTCCCCTGGCCGGTGCGGTAGATCGCCGCGAGGCCATCGGTATTGACGATCACGCCGCCGCCCGGAAAGTCTGGCCCCGGGAGGACACGCATGATGTCCTCCAGACTCGCCTTCGGCTTCTTCGCGACAACGATGCAGGCGTCCAGCACCTCGCCGAGCGCATGTGGCGGGATGTCCGAGGCCATCGACCAGCCAATGCCGGACTGGCCAAGCGTGAGGAGCAGGGGCGCCACGACGGGCAGAACAACGGCTTCCTGACGCTCCTCTGTGAAGTTGTCCCGGTAAGGCACGACCTCTGGCCGCAGGTCCGCCATCGACTCGGTGGCGATGGCCGTCAGACGGGCCTCGGTGTACCGGGTCGCGGCGGCGGGATCGCCGTCCACGTTGCCCCAGTTGCCCTGCCCATCCACTAAGGGCGTCGTGGACTGGAAGTCCTGTGCAAGGCGCACCATCGCGTCGTAGACGGCCGAGTCGCCGTGCGGGTGGTAGTTACCAATGACGTGCCCGACAGTGACCGAGGACTTTCGGAAGGGCCGGTCCGAGCGGATGCCAAGCTCCTGCATGGCAAAAAGAATGCGCCGCTGGACCGGCTTCAACCCATCCCGCACATCCGGGATGGCGCGCGACGTGTTGACGTAGCTGCCGTAGGCGTGACCCCGGGCCAACATCGCCTCCGAAAAGTCGACAACCTCGCCGTCCCAGGGAAGGCGCACGACCTCCTCTTCCTCAACGGCTTCCGGCTCCGGCTCTGGAATCAGCGAGATCTGATCGTCGGTCCCATTCATGCGAACGCCATCCCAAGCCCCTCAAGCCAGACGCGACGAGGCTCCGGTCGCGAGCCCATAATCAGGTTCAACGTCTCCTGCGCCTGCGCCAAGTCTTCGACGGTGACCTGCGCCAAATGGCGGGTCTCGGGCAAAAAACATGTGCCCGCGAGGTGCTCCGCGTCCATTTCACCAAGGCCCTTAAAGCGCGTGACGTCATCGCTGGACCGACGGTGTTTCCGGATGAGTGCCGACCGCTCGGCCTCGTCGTAGGCGTAGGCGACCTTCTCGCCCCGCGGGTCCAGATTCACCTTAAAGAGCGGCGGCCGTGCCAGGAAGACCCGCCCCTGGGCGAGCAGCTGCGGGAAGATCTCCGAGAACAGCGTGAGGAGCAGGTTTGCGATGTGCGCCCCGTCAACATCCGCGTCGGCCAGAATCACGACACGTCCGTAGCGCAGGTTCTCGGGGTCCAGCGTTGCCACGACGTTCTTTCCGATCAGGTCTTTTCGGCCGCCGAGCGCGGTCAGAATCCCCTCAACCTCAGCGTTTTCGAACGCCCGGCCGTTGCGCGCACCGAGGACGTTCAGGATCTTTCCGCGGATCGGGAGGATGGCTTGAAAGCTGCTGTCCCGGGCAGCCTTCGCGGAACCTGCGGCCGAATCGCCCTCCACGACGTACAGCTCGCGCTCGTCAACAACGAGGCTCTCCAGACAGTCGGCCAACTTCCCCGGCAGGTTCGTGTCCGTGAAGATCGACGTGGCCTCGTTGCGGAGCTTCTTGGAGACCTTTCCCC
>JAYTQG010000125.1:0-9559 GCA_043746815.1 Thermoleophilia bacterium
ATTCGGGAGCGCCGTCGGCGCCCGCTCTACCTGTGTCGGCATTGATCGTTGCGCGCCAACGTAAACGGCCTGTCAACGTCCGGTGAGAACGCGGGAATACCGAACGGCTAGCCGTCTTTCATTGCGGTTGCCTTCAATCGAGCGTCGTCGAGTCCGGAATCCCACACGAGCAGGCCGAGGGGAGCGTGCATCACACCTGGTCCGGCGAGAACGAATTGCCGGTCGACAACGCGCTGGGCGGCGGCATTTCGCGCGGTTGCGGCGCCAATCTCTGGGATCGTGCAGACAGCAACGATAAGGTTCGCCCGCCGTCGCTCTGCGAGGGAGATGGCCTCCTCAATGGGAGTGTCGGCGCCCAGGTAGGCAATGGCCCAGCCATCCGCGGCCAACACCGCCGCGAGGGCCATCGCTCCAATTTCGTGGCGTTCTCCTGATGGACAGAAGATCACCGCGAGGGGATGGGCAGAAAACCCATACGTTGCCAGCCTCACGGCCAGTCGTCGTTGGACTGCCTCGCTGAGAAGTCGCTCAGTTGAGATTGGTGCCCGGCCTTCGGCCCATAGTGCCCCGATTTCCTCGAGGGCCGGAAAGACAATGAAATTGAGCGCTTCGACGAACGCAAGTACGTCGAACGCGTGATCAAGATCGGCTTCGATTCCAATGGTGTCTCCGTCCAGTGCTGCTCTCACGAGGGAAGTACGAAGTGGCGTCCCGGGCTGTCCGGGCGCATCGAGGTCGAGCGCTCGAAGTGCCAGCACGGCGGCGCCAATACGCTGCCCGTCAGAAATGCGACGGACCAGCCAGAGCACTCGCTCGGCATCCGTCGGCGTATACCGGCGATGCCCACCCGCGCTTCGCGCAGGTGCTGGCACGCCGTAGCGTCGCTCCCATGCCCGCAAGGTGTCAATTGCGACACCCGTGCGTGTCGCGAGGACCCCAACCGGGAACGAACGTTCTTCTACCGACAACAGCTCCTCACTCATGGCGGTGGAGTCTGTCACCGAGGAGACGCCACTAGCTATCCGGGGGGTACGCCCCCTCCGTGCCAGTAGTTCTCCCATCGAGCACCGCTCCGTAGACGAGGAGCGCCATCGCAATTCCGACGAGGGCAGTGACCACGACCCCGACGGCAAACACTCCGCCGGTCATCGTTGGACCTGACGCGGAACGAGGAAGGCCCCAAGGGCAACAATTGACGGAACCCAAATCCCAACGAACATTCCTTCGTCGTGGTTTCCGGCGAACCAGAGTGACACGGAGAAGACGAACGAAAGGAAGGCTGCGACGAGAATGAGGACCCGGACAAGTGCGAGTCGACGCGCGGGGTCCTGGGCATTTGCGGTCAGTCTTCCTGTCGGCGGGGTGGTCGACGGTTGCGACATGTGTCGGTTTACCGAGCCTTTCTGTTGGTTGCAGTGCGCTTCGTCCACCTACCAACGAACGAAAGAGCAGATCTTGCGCTGGCAGGCTTGAGCGTGACGTGCGGTGAGCCCGTTACGGTTTTCCAGAGACGAGAATTCAACGCTGGGTCGATCCGCACGAGCATTCGTCCGCGCGGGTCGCGAATTGTGATTGCGACGTCGAGGTGCCCGGCAAGTACTCCAGCGAAATCCGCCAGCCGACGAATGCCCGTGGGCACCGTGGCTGGCGAACCGACGAGCGTGACGTCGATGGTGTCCGCACGACCGCGAATCTCGGCCCGGCCACCTTCAAATTCGACGGTCAGGTCGGCGTGAATGACGGTGGTGGTTACCGTGATTCCTTCGTCGAAATGTGAAGTGTGCCGTGGAACCGCCAGGTTGCTCGCGGCGATCCTGGCTTCGTGTCGCGAGGCACTTCGATCTCCATGTTCTCGAATCGGTAGCTGATCTCCGAGCCCCGTCCAGTTAGGCGCTCGTACAAGCTCTCTGCGAGCTCCGGCCACGTGTCCGGCGCATTTTTTTGGTCGTGCGTGCTCATGTTGCGGCCCCTTTGTAGGGTTTCTAACCTGGACAGAGCCAATCATATTCGTCTAGATTTTCACAGGGGAACCGCACGGTTGCCAAAGCGCGGCATGTGGGCGAATACCAGGGCGGACTCGGATATACCTCGGTGATGAGTCTCCGTGCCTGAGGGCCACACCATCCACCGGGCTGCCCGGGATCAGTCCGGGTACTTGCTGGGAGCGATTCGCGCATCGTCGCCTCATGGGCGTTTTGCTGATGGGGCCGCAGATCTCGATGGCCAGCGTCTGGACGGGATCGACGCCTACGGAAAGCATCTGATCTACCGCTGGGAGGAAGGGCATCTTCTGCACGTCCACCTTGGCCTCTTTGGCAAGTTTCGGGTCCACCGCGATCCAGTGCCCGTTCCCCGCGATTCTGTGCGCCTTCGGCTGACCGCGGACGACGCCACCCTCGACCTCACGGGCCCGACCGCGTGTGAGCTCTTCAACCACGAAGACCTCGCTCGTCTCCTCGCGCGAATCGGACCGGACCCCCTGCGTCCCGATTCCGATCCCGCGCCCTTCTTCGCGCGCGCCAGTCGCAGCCGGGCTGCCATTGGATCGCTGATCATGGACCAGTCGGTCATCTCGGGGGTGGGAAACGTCTACCGAGCCGAGGCACTTTTCGTCTGTGGTATCGACCCGGCACGAGAGGCGCGCTCGCTCTCGGACGACGAGCGCACCCAACTCTGGGACACCGTCACCACGATGTTGCAGGCGGGGGTACGCGCCAACCGCATCATCACCGTCGACCCGAAGGAAGCTGGCGTGCCGAGGAGCAAGATGCGCCGCCGGGAGCGGACCTACGCGTACCGACGCGAGTCGTGTCTGCGATGTGAGGGCGCGATTTTGAAGGGGACGCTTGGGGCACGAACGGTCTACTGGTGCCCGACATGCCAGACCTGACCGGCCACACCGCGTGGATTCTGGCCGAGCACCTCACGCACAAAAACCCGGTCTTGGATGGGGCGGCCCGGGTGCTGATTGTCGAGTCTGAGGCTGCGCTGACACGTGGTCGCGTGCATCGGCAGAAGCTCCACCTCATCCTCGTTGCGATGCGTTCGTTCGCTCACGAGCTTCGCGAGCGAGGAGTCGTGGTCGATGTGCGACGCGCGCCCTCGTTCGCAGCGGGCGTTGCTGAGCATCGTCGGGAGAACGGAGGATTTGACGTTCGCGTGCTGCAACCAACGGGCCCTGAGGCTCGCGAACGCGCCGCAGCCATGACCGGCGTGCGAGTTGTTCCGGGATCCCTCTTTCTCACCTCGGATACGCAGTTCGATGCGTGGGCAGCCGATCGGAAGAGCCTGGTCATGGAGGGCTTTTACCGTTCGCAGCGTCAACGCCTTGGCGTCTTGATGAACGGCAATGTGCCGGAGGGCGGAACGTGGAACTTCGACAAGGAAAATCGGGGCAAGCCGCCTGCCGCTACTCGACCTCCAGAAACATGGAGGCCCACCGAAGGCGAAATCGACCGCCAAATTCGCCACGAACTCCAGGGTCGTGAGATCAGCTTCGGATCGGATGGCCCGCGAAGGTTCCCAGCAACGGCGGCCGAAGCGACTGCTGCGCTTGCCGATTTCATCGAGCACCGCCTTCCTCAATTCGGCAGATGGCAGGATGCGATGCTCCAGGGAGAACGGGTCCTGTGGCATTCAGGCCTGGCGGTGGCGATGAATCTTGGACTGCTGGATCCAATGGACGCCGTTCAAGCCGCCGAGGCCGCCTACCGCGAAGGAAGCGCCCCGATTGCCTCGGTCGAGGGATTTGTCCGGCAAATCATTGGCTGGCGCGAGTACGTCCGGGCGCTGTTCGCTCGCCTTGAGGACGACTGGACGGGCATGAACGCCCTCGGCGCCGATCGTCCACTGCCTGACCTCTTCTGGGGTGGACCGACCGAGATGCGGTGCATGTCTGACGCGATCGGAGGGTTGCAGCAGGCGGCCTACTCCCACCACATCGAGCGGCTGATGCTCTTCGGCAACCTCCAGTTGCTCCTCGGCGTGCGACCCGATGAGGCCTTGGCGTGGTTTCACGACACCCACATCGATGGGCACGCCTGGGTCATGGCGCCGAACGTGCTCGGGATGGCCCTTCACGCCGATGGTGGGCGAATGATGACGAAGCCGTACGCCGCCTCTGGCGCCTACGTGAACCGCATGAGCGACCACTGCACCGGTTGCCGCTACACCCCATCACGGCGCGAGGGCCCGGATGCGTGTCCGCTGACCACGCTCTACTGGGACTTCCTCGCTCGACACCAAGAGCGCTTCGCCGCGAATCACCGCATGAGCCTCGCGCTGCGGAATCTGGACCGAATCCCGCCCATGGAGCTGGCGCGTATCCGGGCGCAGGCGGACGACCTGAGGGTTGATTTCAACGCGTAAACGCACCGGGCGGGCGAGCCCAAGATGTTCCGCGCCCGCGCGGGCCCGAACAGAAGTATGGGCCGTGAAGGGATCGAACCTTCGACCTTGGGATTAAGAGTCCCCTGCTCTACCAGCTGAGCTAACGGCCCATCCCCGAGATTCTACCGGAGCTACGGTGTCGCTGGCGTGGCGGGAGTGACGGGTGTCACCGGAGTCGTTTGCGTATTCAAGTTCGCAATCGCCGTGCGGACATCCGGAGCCAGATCACCGTTTGGCGCAAGCGTGAGGTAGCGCTCAAACGAGAGTCGAGCCAGCGCGGTGTTTCCCTGGTCGCGAGCGACGCTCCCGAGTGTGAAGAAGCCGTCGGGATTCTTCGGTTGGACCGTTGTGAAGCGGTTCGCAACCGTCAGGGCTGCCTTCCCGTTATTCGCGCGCTGATAAATCTGGACGAGGGTGAAGACGCGGTCGTACCGAGTGGGGGCACTCGTCGGGGTAAGGGCGAGAGCGGTCTGGGCGGCCTTCGTGGCATTCGGAAGGTCCCCAGCGCGGTTGTTGGCTTGATCCCGGTAGGCGATCGCCAACTCATCCCACGCCTCCGCGTTCTTCGGCTCCTTCTTCGTCCGATCGATCGCAGCTGGAAGGACGTTCGCAATCCCGGTGCTCTCACCCCCGAAGAAGATGACCTTCACCAAAATCGGGACGATGCCGCCAACAAACGCGAGCGCCGCGATGATGGAAACGATCTTTACGTTACGTTTGGTCTTCGCTTGGTCTAGGAGCATTCCGCGGACGTTAACACAGGCGGGCAGCCGCTTCGCGCGCGGCCCTGCGAATGTGGTCTGTTGAAACCAGGACCGGGCCGTTAGCGTCGAGCAGCGTGTTGCCATCCACCATGACCAGCGTTGCGCGGGCGCCTGGGTCAAGCACCCGTTCGTAGGGGTCGGTTGATCGCCACCCTTCCGGCCCTGGAGAGAAGGCGACGATGTCGGCGCGCATCCCGGGGCGGAGCACCCCAACCATGTCAGCGAGGCCCAGCGCACTCGCTCCGTCGACGGTCATCATCTCTACCAGTGTCTTCGCCGCGAGGGGCTCCCTGGCACTCGCATGGACCCGACGGCAGGTCCGGGCCTCCGCGCGAAGGTCGTAGGGTCCTGCACTCGCGGGGCTGTCGGTTCCAAGGGTGACCGTGACCCCGGCGCGCCGCAACACCGCGACGGGGGCTCGTCCACAGTGGAGTTGCCGGTTGGATGTAGGGCAATGGGCCACGGAGACCCGGCGCTCGGCAAGTCGCTCTGCGTCGGCCTGGTTCACATGGACGCAGTGGGCGGCGACCATTCCACCGGTTAGTCCGGCGTTCGCTTCAACCCGAGCAACGACACCACCCTCGCCATCCCAGCGGGCGGCGTCACCCCAGCCCATGCGACGAAACAGGGCCGCAAGTGCACCTTGACCAGCGGAGATTGCGCGAAACTCGGCGTGGGACTCGGCGAGATGGGTCGCGACCCGTCGCTTCGCGAGTTCAGGGTGCGTCAGGAGGGCTCGCCAGACCTCAGGGCCAACGCTGTACGGAGCGTGGGGGGAGACGCCGACGTGCACACGGCCGTTGGTGCGCGCGGCGAGGTCATCGATTCGTCCCGCCACCTGGTCAGCGTTGGCGCGAGCGGCGTCGCCCCGCTGATTCCCGAACGCTTCGAGGTGAACGATCCCCCGTTGTCCGGACTCGACGAGGGAACGAACTCCGACACCTGCTGGGCCGCTGTCGGCGAGCGTCGTCGTGCCAGCGGTGAGTGCCTGCAGCGCCGCCCAACGCGCGGCGATTAGCGGGTCTTCGGGGCGCATCCGGTCGCGAATCGGGAGAAATGCGCCCAGCCAGCGTGCGAATGACTGTTTCGGGATGAGGCCCTCCATGAGGGACCATTCCAAGTGGCAGTGTGTATCCACGAGACCCGGCAGGAGGACTGCCTCCCCCAAATCAAGCAGCGGGTGACCTCCCGCCTGGCTGACCGCCGTTACCGCGGAGATCTGACCGCCATGAACAGTGACCACGCCATTCGAGATCGGAATCCCGTCAATCGGCAATACCCAGGCCGCGCGAAGCGCGACCGTTGCGTTAGGCGACGCGGTTGTGCTCTTCGGTCTTCTCGACGAGTTCCTGCCGCTCGTCTTCACCGGTGATGCCACTCTTGAACTCGCGCATCCCCTTGCCGAGGCTCTTTCCCATTTCAGGAAGACGAGACGCGCCAAATACAAGCAGAAGTACGACGAGAAGAATTGCGATGTGCCAGGGACTCGAGAGGCCCATATGCTGCCCTTTCCTTGTTCGCTTCAACGACCAGCTCACTCCTGACGGTAGCATGGCACGGTGGTAGCGATCGAGAACCTCTCGCGCCGGTTTGATCCGATCGCATCGGGGTGGGGCGGTGTCGTTGCCTCGATCGGTCTGATCGCCTCTACCGGCCATAGCTGGCGGGCACACCTCATCTTTGTGGCGGTGTCGTTCGGGCTCGGAGCCCTCCTTGCCGGACTCCGCTCCGCGATGAATCGGCCGTCCCACGCGCTGATGGCGGCAGCCATCGGCCTGGGGCTACATCTCGTCTTCGTCGCCCTGACACGGGCGCTGAACACCGTCGGCGGACCGGCCTCAGCGCACCTCGCGCCGGACGGATTCATCGGCTGGTTGAAACTGGCCGGGTGGGGAGCGGCTTGGGCACTGGTACTCGGCCTACTGATCGACTCGCTCTTCGGGCGCTCCCGGCGTCGCGCCAGGTAGGGCGCCGTAGCGCGAGCCCACGGGACCATCCTGGTCGACATACTTGGAGTTGAGGGCCGGGTGCCCGTACGGCCGAAGGGCCGGTGCGTCGAGGCGGTGGAAGGACAGTTGACCCACACGCATCCCTGGCCAGAGCTTGATCGGGAGTGGTGCCACGTTCGACAACTCCAGTGTGATCTGCCCGACGAACCCGGGATCCACAAATCCGGCGGTCGCATGAATCAGGAGCCCGAGCCGACCCAGGCTCGACTTCCCTTCAACGCGCGCAACCAGGTCGTCTGGAAGGCCCACCCGCTCCACCGTCGACCCGAGAACGAACTCACCCGGATGCAGAATGAACGGCGTTCCTCCGTCGACGTTCACGACATGCATGAGCCCATCGGGGATCGCGAGGGGGTCGATGCTGTCGACCGTGTGGTTGCGAAAGACGAGGAAACGGTCCCCGAGGCGAACGTCAACCGACGCTGGTTGAACTTGATCTGGCTCGATTGGTTCGAGCAGCAGGCTTCCGTCTGCGATAAGGCCAAGAATTGTTCCGTCGGAAAGGATCACGTCGGGACGATAGATGACACCAGACCGGCAGGGCAATCGCAGGCCGGTGAGATACCCTCACGGGGTGACCCGCGAGCGCGCCCTTATTGTCAGCGACCCACTCGATGACGCAACCATGGTCGACCTCGCTGCGGGTAGGGCCGCCGGATGGGTTCCTGATGTGATCGTCGGTGACCGGGTCATCGGTGACGGACCCGTTGACGACCTCGATACCGTCGCCGTTTCCGCGAGCGACCTTCGTCAGCTGCTTCAGCGTCAACGATTGCCTCGCTGGGTGGCCGCGCCTGGGTCGTTCGGACCCGGATATGTCCAGTTGCGGTCGCTGATGCGTCAACAGGTCCTGACCACTGTCTGCGAAGAGGCGCGCTGCCCCAACATCGGTCGCTGCTGGTCGCGTGGCACCGCCACGTTCATGATTGCTGGAGAGAACTGCACACGCGGCTGTCGGTTTTGCAACGTCGTCTCGGCGAAGCCACTCGCCCCGCCCGACCCTGACGAGCCTGCGCGGGTCGCAGAAGCAACGGCCCAGATGGGTCTCAAGTTCGTGGTCGTGACCGCAGTCGCCCGTGATGACATCCCCGATGGTGGCGCCCGGCACTTCGCCGACACCGTCACGGCGATCCGTGATCGTGTTCCGGGGATCCAGGTTGAGGTCCTGATTCCCGACCTTCGCGGAAACTGGGATGCGCTCGATACTGTCTTGGAGTCCCGGCCTGATGTTCTTAACCACAACACCGAGACCGTCCCGCGCCTCTACAAGCGGGTCCGCCCGGGGGCCCGGTACGAACGGACACTGGAGCTCCTGGAGCGTTCTCGCGCTGCGGGCCTTCGGACCAAGAGCGGCGTAATGGTGGGTCTCGGCGAGCGGCTTCCTGAGCTTGCGGATGTCTTTGCTGATCTCGCATCCGTGGGGTGTGAGCTGGTCACCGCCGGGCAATACCTCCAGCCGTCGCCCCAGCATCTTCCCGTTACGCGTTTCTATGCGCCTGCCGAGTATCCCGCCCTTGCGGACCTCGGCCGGGAGCGCGGGCTGGCCCATGTCGAGGCCGGTCCCCTGGTGAGATCCTCATTTGAGGCGGATCGAGTGGCTGAGGCGGCCTCGCTTACCGTCTGACACGGCGTGTCGTTTTGTCGCTCGGTGCGGGGCGATAACGGAAGTCTTATCCGCCCGTTATCAAGGAACGCCAAGGGCGGGCCGATGATGCGGGCATTGGGAGACCTCCCCGTTTCCTCCGTATCCGTCGGAACGACAAGGACCAGGTATCAGTGAAGTCCCAGCACACGACGCAGATCATCCTTCCTGGCGGGCAGGTCATCGAGCTCATTTACGTGTCGGATAACCCTGGCGCCGAATGCGTCTCGGTGGACATCCATCTGGACGGGGCCGCCACCGCGGTTGCCACCGTTGAGGACCGGCCGCTGCACTGCTGTCCCCGCTGTGAGGGTGAGCTTGTCTACCCGATTTGGTGGGAGGAGACCGACGACGAGCGTTGGACCGTCGAACGGCGTTGCCCAGACTGCGAATGGCGCCACGTCGGCCAGTTTGACCAGGACATCGTGGACCAGTTCGACGACGCATTGACGGAGGGCACTGAGGCCACGCTTCGCGTGTTGCGCGAGATGGCCCACACCAACATGAGCGAAGACGTTGAACTTCTCGCCGAGGCGATTGCGACTGGGCTCATTCAGCCCATCGATTTCTAAGTGGTCTGGCGCCGGAATGAGGTGGTAGTTCCGGCGAGCGAGACCGAGTCAGCTGGGGCCGCCGGTAGGCGTCCCCAGCGTCTGGAGTGTTGGACCATCGTCCAACACGGAAGTCAGGACGCAGTGTTTCTTGCAGATCGGGAATCTTCTGGGAACCCAGGACGCCCGTATCGCGATGTGTCG
>JAYTQG010000126.1:0-4162 GCA_043746815.1 Thermoleophilia bacterium
CCGCGATTGGGCTTCCTGCCACCCTTGGCGTTGTCGCCGGGGTCACTCTGAAGGCCAAGCTCTCGTCGCGAGCATTGGTCTACGGCTTCAGCGGTCTCCTTGTTGTTGCCGCGATCCGGATGCTGTTCCCAGAAGGAGGAGCGCTCAGCGGCCTCGGTCTCGCCACCGAGATTCCGCTGGTCGCCGGAGTCGGATTCATCGCTGGAGTCATCGCCGCGCTGTTTGGCGTCGGTGGCGGCATCCTCTTCGTTCCCGTCCTCACCCTGATCCTCGGGCTCACCCAGAAGAACGCCGCGGGTACGTCGCTTCTCGCCATGATTCCGGTCTCACTGCTGGGTACCTGGCGTCAACGGGCAACCGGACACATCCGCTGGCGCGAGGCCGTGATTCTCGGACTGGCCTCAACCTCCACTGCTGTCGGCGGGGCGCTGCTCGCAGACATCACGCCGCCGCGACTCCTCAGGATTCTCTTCGCCGCACTCCTGCTACTCACGGCCGCTCAGCTGGCCTATCGAGAGCGCAGTCCCGGATAGCACCCACTTGCGATACTGCCGCGATGAAGATTGAAACCGCACCAATCGAGGGCGTCAAGGTTCTGACGCTTCGCAAGTTCAGGGATGAGCGCGGCTGGTTCTGTGAACTGCGCCGCGAGAGCTGGTACGAAGAACTCTCGGGCGGACGGGCGTCGCTGCAAACGAACCTCTCGTCGTCGAAGGCAGGGGTCATCCGTGGTCTCCATTGGCACAGGCGCGGTCAGGACGATCTCTTCTTTTGCCCGGTCGGCCAGGCCCGGATTGTGCTGTTCGACCGGCGCGAGGACTCGCCGACGTTTGGCGTGGCGTGGTCGATCGACATCGACGAGGACAATTGCCTCGCGGTCTACGTTCCTGGCCAGGTTGCACATGGCTTCGAGGCGCTGACGGACCTCATCTTCTGCTACCACGTCACCGAGGAATACAACCCCGCTGACCCCGACGAGCAGAACGTCCCGTGGGATGACCCGCGGGTCGTTCACCTCTGGTCGACGAGCGCCCCGGTACTCTCTGAGCGTGACGCCTAACGCGGACCTTCCCTCCCCTATGGGGCGAGCAGTGACTCCGCGGCGCTGCGGCAGACGTCAAGCATTGGCCCGGCACCAATGGCGAGCGCCACGACCACAACGGCGGCAGTGACCGCGACGAGACCGTTCGGTGTCGGGCGTGAGGCGAACTTACGGCCAGACTCGTCGGGCTCCGCGAACCACATCAGGCCAGCCAGGCGCAGGTAGTAGCCGAGGCTGACGACGCTACCGAGTGCGCCGATTACGGCCAGCCATATGAGGCCTTCGTCGACGGCGGCCTTGAAGATGAAGAGTTTGCCGAGGAAACCGGATAGCGGGGGGAAGCCCGCAAGGGACAGCAGTCCAACCGTCGCCGCGATTCCGAGCACTGGGCGGGTGCGACCCATTCCGGCGAATGCCGCAAGCTCGTCGCCCTTCTCGGTTTCGCGCTCGCGGATGACGACCACCGCAAAGACGGCCAGGGTCATCGCGACGTAGGCGGCGAGGTAGTAGAGGGTCGCCTGTGCGCCATCGAGCAGGCCCGAGGCGACGCCGATCAATAGGTAGCCGGCCTGCGCGACACCCGAGTAGGCGAGCAGTCGCTTGATGTTGTTCTGGCGAAGTGCCGCGATGTTGCCGATCACGATGCTGGCCGCCGCGACGACACCCACCGCGATCCGCCAATCGTGGCTGCCTGCTGGCAGCGTGCCGAAGAGGATACGCAGGAAGGCAGCCAAGGCAGCGACTTTCGTCGCGGTCGCCATGAATGCGGTGACCGGGGTGGGCGCACCCTCGTAGACGTCGGGAGCCCACATGTGGAATGGTGCCGCGGAGGCCTTAAACGCGAGGCCGCCGATGATCAGGGCCATCGCGCCGAGCACCATCGGATCGGTTGTCAGGCTCCGCGTGAAGAGCGCTTTGCCGATCTCCCCAAGGTTGGTGTGCCCCGTCGCGCCATACAGCATGGTCAGGCCGTAGAGCAGAATCGCGGCGCCGACCGCTCCGGAGATCAGATACTTCAGTCCGCTTTCGAGCGAGCGATTTCGCCAGACCTCGAGCGCACAGAGGATGTAGAGCGAAACCGACAGCAGTTCGATGCCGAGGAAGATGACGATGATGTCGCCAGCGGTGGCGGTCAGCATCATTCCTGCGGTTGAGAGCAGGATGAGGGCCGCGTATTCACCACGACGGTCGACGGCTGCTGGCTCGCGGACGGAGAGCATGATCGTGGCACCGGCTGCGACCAAGACCAGTATCTGGATGAGCAGCGAGAAGCGGTCGGAGTAGACGTTGCCGTGGTACCCGATGACACGGTCGCCCCACTGGACGACACAGGCGACCAGCGCAGCGACGATCCCGACGCCAGCGGCGACGTTTGCTCCCACGCGGCGTGTCCATCCATGGGGAACGAGCCCGAGCATGAGGGCCAGGCCAGCGGCACCGGAGATGATGAGGAGCGGAAGCGATGCGATCACGTTCACGGCGTCACTCCGCTCTGCTGGGCTGCGGGATCGCCGGGAAGGGGCCGGTTGACCAATGGGGGATTGTCAACGACGCGGGCCGCGATTTCGGACGCCGGGCGGCCAGCCGCGACCTGTGCCGGTGCGATTGCCTTCGCCACCGACGCGCGAGTTTGGCGCACGATTGCGTTCGGCCAAAGGGCAATGACGAACATGGCCGCGAGAAGCGGGAGAAGCACGATGGTGTCTTGGAGTCGCAGTTCACTCTTGGATCCATCCGTGGTCCGCGGTCCGTTCATCGCATCTTGATAGAGACGCAGCATGTAGACGGCCGCGTAGACGATGCCCAGACACGCGAGCACCGCTGCCCACTGGTGATGGCGAAACGTCCCTGTGAGGATGAAGAACTCACCGACGAAGGCGTTCGATCCGGGGATCGCGAGGGAGGCCATCGTGATGATCAGGAAGACACCGCCGAGCCACGGGGCTTTCGCGCCCAGGCCGCTGATGTTGTCGATCTGCTCGGTACCCGTGCCGCGGGCGATGATCGCGACGATTCCGAAGGCCGCGGCCACAATCACGCCGTGATTGACCATTTGCAGCACGGCACCCTGGGCGCCCTGCAGATCGAAGGCCATGATGCCGAGGACGATGAAGCCGAGGTGGGCGAGGCTGGAGTAGGCGACCAGAAGGCGCATCGTTGGCGCCCGCCAGGCCACAAGGGATCCGTAGACGATGCCGATCACGGCGAGGGTCATCAGCACGGGGGCCAGGGTATTCGCCCCATGCGGAAACGTTGGCACGCCGACTCGAAGGAGGCCGTAGACACCGGCCTTGCTCATCACAGCCGCGAGCAGGGCCGTCACGAGAATAGGAGCCTCGGCGTAGGCCTTCGGCAGCCATGCGTGCAGTGGCCACAGTGGCAGCTTGATTGCGAAGGCGAGCGCGAACCCAGCGAATAGCCAGATCGATTCATGGGCGGTGAACGGCACCCCTGAAAGCGCTGCGATGTTGAAGGTGAACACACCGGTGTGGCGCTCTGCGAGGACCGCGGTGGCAACGATTGCGACCAACATGATCAGGCTGCCGAACATGGTGTAGATCACAAACTGGGTGGTCGCGCGACGACGGTCACTCCCGCCCCACATTCCGATCAGGAAGTAGAAGGGAATCAGCATCGCCTCCCACGCGACGTAGAACGTCACCAGGTCCCCCGCGGTGAACAGCAAGATCAGCATGGCCTCGGCCAGCAGCAGCAAGCCGTAGAAGGCGCGTGGCCGGTCGCAGCAGACGAAGCTCTGCGCGACGATGGCCAGGAAGAAGAGCGCGGTGGTGAGGATGACCAGCCAAATCGAGATTCCGTCGACACCAAGGACCACCCGCAGGCCGACGCTCTTTGCCCAGCTAAGTTGATCAACGAGCTGGAGCCCGGCTCGACCGCGGTCGAAGTTCCCGAGCATTACGAGTGATACGACCAGTGTGAGGCCACTCGCCACCAGGGCGTGGATGCGCGCTTGACGGTCGTTGCCTTCCGGCACCGCGAACATGGAGAGCGCGCCAAACAACGACGCCGCGACCAGCACCGCCAACCAGGGCACTAGCGCGTCACCAAGATCATGATGAGGCCGAGCACCGCGGCTCCACCGATCATCGCGCCAGCGTA
>JAYTQG010000127.1:0-1866 GCA_043746815.1 Thermoleophilia bacterium
GCGATTGTCACCCTCACGGGCCGCGTCCCGCTCGCGCTCGGCGGCGGAGACAGGGACACTTGCGCGTCGTCCGATGTTGACGAGGATTCCACTGGCCGCAAGGAATACCACGAGACTCGTGCCGCCGTAGGAGATAAACGGAAGTGGAATCCCCGTGATGGGCAACATTCCAAGGACAGCACCCAGGTTGATGCAGGCCTGAACTGCGATCATGCAGGTCAAACCGCCAGCCAACAGCCGTTCGTGCGGCCTGCGAGCGGCGTTTGCGATGCGCAGCCCACCGAAGACCAGCATCGCGAAGAGCAGGATGACGCAGCCCAGGCCGATCAGGCCGAACTCCTCGCCGATGGTCGCGGCGATCATGTCGGTATGGGCCTCAGGTAGGTACGAGATCTTCTGCAGACCGTTTCCCGGTCCAACCCCCCACCAGCCGCCGGACCCAATCGCCATCAACGCATGAACGGTCTGAAAGCCAGCACCCTGTGGGTCGGCCCATGGGTCGATGAATGTCAGCAGCCGCTGCTGCATGTAGGGGACGGTAACCGCGACGATTGTGACGACGAGCGCACCCCCCGCCAGAAGCTGGGCAATGACGCGCCGTGCGGTGCCAGCAAGAAACAGCAGCGAAATCGATGTCAGGACGACGACCATCGCGGTGCCAAGGTCCGGCTCCACGACCACGAGTCCCGCCATCAGCGCGGTCCCACACAGCACGGGTATCAGCGGTGGGCTGGAGCGGCGCCGCCGGGGAGCAAGCATGGCCGCGATCCACAGCACCAAGGAAACCTTCGCAAGCTCTGACGGTTGGAGCTGCACAACGCCGAGGTCGATCCAGCGACGGGCGCCATTCACCTTCGTACCGACACCGGGAAGCCGGACCAGCGCGAGCAGGACAAGAGAGAGAACGAATGCGGGGGCCGCGAGGTGGCGCAGCGCGCCCGGCCGCAGGCGCGAGGCCGCCATGTAGACCAAGAAGCCGACGCCAGCAGCCGCGAGCTGCTTGATGACGAGGCTCAGGGGGTTTTGTCCGCGAAGGACGGCCTCGGCACTTGACGCTGAAAAGACCATCACCAGTCCGACGATGACGAGCACGAACGTAACCGTTGCCGGCATCCGGTCAAGCCGGTGGGGAGTCTGGGCCGCGGGGCGGCGTTCGCGGGGAGCGGCGGGCACGTAGACGGCTTCGCCTCGGCCGGTCGCATCCCTGCATTGCCCCGTCGAAACGGTCTGCGGGCCTGGCTGAGTTGAACGGGATCTCACGTGGATCCCCGGGGGGCGATGGGGGGTGGGATGGTCACGCCCAACCCCCTACCGCCTCCCACGAGGTTCGCCGGTCAGCGTCCGGGAGCGGCTACCACTGCTGGTGTCTCAACCATCGGGATCTCATCCTTGCGTGTAACGGTGAGGTAGATGACAAGCGCGAGGATGGCGGAGAGGAAGATCATGCTGGTCGTCGTGGTTCCAAGGCCAAGGCCGACCGCGTTCTTCGAGGCTTCTGGATCGGTTTGAACGTTTGGCTGGGAGAGGTAGTCGCCGATCGATGCGCCGAGCGGGCGGGTGATGATGTAGGCGATCCAGAACGCGAGAATTGCGTTCAGTTTCAGGAAGTAGTGGGCGGCGGTCACCGCGGCGATGACGACGACGAACAGGAGCGCTGATTTCCAGTACCCGAGTGCGAGTCGTTCTGCGACAAGGTCGCCCGCGGCGGTGCCAAGCGCGAATGTGAACAGGATCGTCGACCAGTAAAACCCTTCACGGCGACTCGTGACGATCGTGTGAATCGAGAGCGATCGTTCAACCGCGAACCATGTCGCGAAGGTCCCGGCAAGGGCGACCCCGAACAGTGTTGTCGTGATGGGAAGCGAG
>JAYTQG010000128.1:0-9503 GCA_043746815.1 Thermoleophilia bacterium
ATGAACCCCGCGGGAGAGTTCCGCTACGGGCGGGCGCCGAAGGAGCAAGGGACCCCCCGAATCTCTCAGGCAAACGGACCGCGGGCAGAGGCAACGCTGGAGAGAAGATGGCTGGACCATCTCACCGACGGGGTAAGCGGGCAGTGCCCGTGGAAACTCTCAGGTATCCGGGACAGCGTGGGGGATTCAAACCGTCGAAAGGCACCCCCATGGCCCGCCCCACCCTCTCCGCCCTCGAGAACTCCGACGAGTTCCAGGGACGACACCTGGGTCCAGATGCTGCTGATATCGCGGCAATGCTGGGCACCATCGGCGCGGAGAGCCTCCACGAACTGATCGAGCAAACCGTTCCCGAAAGCATTCGCCTGCGGGGCAGGCTCAACTTGCCGTCAGCCCTCACCGAACGCGATGCACTCACCCGTCTGCGCGGAATCATTGGGCAAAACCGTGTCTCGACCTCATTGATTGGCATGGGGTACCACGACACGATCGTGCCCCCGGTCGTCCAGCGCAACGTGCTGGAAAACCCCGCCTGGTACACGGCGTACACCCCGTACCAGCCCGAGATTTCCCAGGGACGCCTTGAGGTACTCCTCACGTTCCAGACACTGATCGCCGATCTCACGGGCCTCCCACTCGCGAACGCGTCGCTACTCGACGAATCGACGGCGGCCGCCGAGGCCATGACCATGTTGGAGCGCCTCGCCAAACGTGACACGCGCACATTCTTCGTCGACGCGGACTGCCATCCACAGACGATCGCGGTCCTGCAAAACCGCGCGGAGCCGATTGGCATCGAGATCCAGGTTGGCAACCCGGAGCGCGATTTGGACCCGGCATCCGTTTACGGCGCGCTGCTGCAATACCCAGGATCGAGCGGCCAGGTGCGCGATCTCGCGCCAATCATTGATCGCCTCCACGCCGCTGGCGGCCTCGCCGCGGTTGCCTGCGACCCGCTCGCCCTGATGCTCCTTGCCTCCCCTGGTTCCCTGAGCGCCGACGTCGCCATCGGCTCGGCCCAGCGTTTCGGTGTGTCTCTTGGCTTCGGGGGTCCACACGCGGGCTTCATCGCGACGCGCGAGGCATTTGCGCGATCGCTCCCCGGTCGGCTCGTCGGGGTGTCCCTCGACGCGGCTGGACGGCCTGCCCTTCGCCTCGCCCTCCAAACGCGGGAGCAGCACATCCGCCGTGAGAAGGCCACGAGCAATATCTGCACCGCGCAGGTGCTCCTCGCAGAGATGGCGGCCTTCTACGCGATGTGGCACGGCCCTGAAGGGCTGCGACGCATCGCAGGCCGAGTTCATCGCCTGACCGCCATCCTGAGGAGCGCGCTCCAAAACGGTGGCGTGGATGTCGTCCACGGGCACTTCTTCGACACGCTCACCGTCCGGGTTCCGGAACACGCCGATGCGGTTGTCGCTGCCGCGCGCGAGCACGGCATCAACCTCCGGCGCGTCGATCGCGACACACTTGGCATTAGCCTCGACGAGACCAGCACTCGCGCCGTCGTGGAGCGTGTTACGGCCGCGTTCGGTGTTCCCGCCGACGTCGCAGCCCTCGACACAACGACCGACGACGGGATCCCAGACGACCTCCGTCGCCGGGACGACATCCTCGCCCACCCCGTGTTCAACCGTTTTCACACCGAGCACGAGATGCTTCGGGAGCTGCGCCGTCTTGCCGACCGGGACCTGGCGCTTGACCGCACGATGATCCCGCTTGGTTCGTGCACGATGAAACTGAACGCAACCACGGAGATGATCCCGGTGACCTGGCCGGAGGTCGCCAACATCCACCCCTTCGCTCCGTCGGATGAGACCGTTGGCTACCGCCAGATGATCGGCGAATTGGAAGATGCACTCTGTGAGGTGACCGGCTACGACGCGGTCTCCCTTCAGCCAAACGCCGGTTCGCAAGGTGAGCTGGCCGGGCTCCTCGCCATCCGCGCCTACCACCGCGCAAACGGCGACGCCGCGCGCGACATCTGCCTCATTCCATCCTCAGCCCACGGGACGAATGCCGCATCCGCCGCGATGGCGGGTATGGGTGTGGTTGTCGTTGCCTGTGACGACAACGGCAACGTGGACGTTGCAGATCTCCGCATCAAGGCCGAGGCAACCGGAGACCGGCTCGCGGCGATCATGATCACCTACCCCTCCACACACGGGGTTTTCGAGGAAGCCGTCAGTGAGATCGCTGAGATCGTCCACACGCACGGCGGGCAGGTCTACGTCGACGGAGCGAACCTGAATGCGCTGGTCGGGCTCTCGCGCCCAGCCGACTTCGGAGCCGACGTCTCGCACCTGAACCTCCACAAGACGTTTTGCATCCCGCATGGTGGCGGCGGACCGGGCGTCGGCCCGACCGCAGTCAAAGCCCACCTGGCTCCCTACCTTCCGGGCCATCCCGTCGTCCCCGAGGCGGGCCCTGCCGGTGGCGGAACCGGGCCGATTTCAGGTGCTCCCTGGGGCTCCGCCGGGATCCTCCCGATCTCGTGGACGTACATCACGATGATGGGACCGAACGGGCTGACCCGCGCTACCGAGATCGCAATCCTCAATGCGAACTACGTGGCTGCCCGGCTTGGCGAGCACTTCCCTGTGCTCTACGCGGGGGCTAGTGGGCGCGTCGCCCATGAGTGTCTGCTGGACTTGCGCGGTGTTGCGAAGAACTCGGGCATCTCGAACGAAGATGTGGCGAAACGTCTGATCGACTACGGCTTCCACGCTCCAACCATGTCGTTTCCCGTTGCGGGAACACTGATGGTGGAGCCGACCGAGTCCGAGTCCAAAGCCGAGTTGGACCGCTTCTGCGATGCGATGATCGCCATTCGCCGTGAGATCGCCCGCGTCGAGGCTGGCGAATGGAGCGTTGAAGACAGTCCCCTTCGCCACGCGCCCCATACCGCAGAGGACCTCGCCGCAGACGTGTGGGACCGCGCGTACACCCGCACCGAGGCTGGCTATCCGGACCCTGGACTCCATCGGGCGAAGTACTGGCCCCCCGTCGGACGCATCGATGGCGTGCACGGCGACCGGAACTTGATCTGCTCGTGCCCGCCGATTGAGGACCTGGCGATCGTCTGAACGCGGTCGCATTCTTCGGTGACTCTTCACTAATCCTTCGGATTGGCTGTCAGGGTCCCTCGTAGTCGGCGAGACCCCTGCTGTTCCCCCCTGACCTGGAGGTACCTCGAAATGGCAAAGCTTCTCTACGCGATGGCCGCAGCCGCTGCGATCGGTGCAAGTGCCGTCGGCGGAATGGCAATCGCCGCCTCGAGCAGCTCCACCCCTGCCGCGACTGCTCCGTCTGGCCAGTACTCTGGGACCACGCGCGGTTGGAATACCGACCCAGCGCACGAGGCCAACGAGAGTGCTGAGCGCAAGGCCGAAGAGGCCGCAAACCCGAACGGTCCCGGTGGCGGCGAGCATCACGGTTGGAACAACGACCCGGCCCACGAGGCCAACGAAAGTGCTGAGCGAAAAGCCGAAGAGGCAGCGAACCCGAACGGTCCCGACGGCCGTGAGCATCACAGTTGGAACAACGACCCAGCGCACGAGGCCAACGAGAGTGCTGAGCGCAAGGCCGAAGAGGCCGCCGGTGGAAGCGGAGATGACCGCGACGCGCCGAAGGTGACCCCGAGCACGACGACCGCGTCGCCGTCGGGCAACTGACTACATCGTTACATCGTGCGGCCGACTCTCGACGAGTCCGGCCGGAGTGATCCGAACAAACTGCGCCCGCTCTTTCATCTCCATGATCGAGCGGGCGTTTGTGTAGCTCATCCCGGAGCGCAGGCCACCGACGAGGTCCGAGACTACCCCGGCGGCATCCCCGCGCAGCTGAACAACCGCCTCGACACCCTCGGGAACCGGCGAGAAGTCGATGTCATCGGCGGGGGCATCAGGGGTGTCGATTGAGCGCCTGCTCTCGGCGGCACCGGCCGATGCCATCCCGCGGAAGACCTTCACGCGCGAGCCATTTCGGCTGACAACCCGTCCAGGGCTCTCCGTCGTCCCGGCGAGCAGGTTCCCGACCATCACGGTGTCGGCACCAACCCCAATGGCCTTCGCGAGGTCGCCGCCATACCGAATACCGCCGTCGGCGATCAGCGGGACGCCAGCCGCGTTGCAGACCTCAGCGCAGGCAATCACGGCTGAGAGCTGCGGCACCCCGACCCCAGCGACAAGGCGGGTCGTACACGCCGAACCGGGTCCGACACCCACCTTGACGCCGTCGGCGCCGGCCGCGATGAGGTCCCGGGCGCCGGCTGCGGTCGCGACGTTGCCCGCCACGATGTCAAGCCCGGGGGCAGCGTCACGTACCTGCCCGATCGCATCAAGCGCCTGGTCCATGTGACCGTGAGCGATATCCAGGACGAGCGCGTCGGCTCCGGCTTCGGCCAGCGCAGCGGCCCGTTCGAGGTGGTCGCCACGGACACCAATTGCGGCGGCGACAGCGAGCCGGCCGCGGTCATCCTTGGTGGCGTTCGGACGCTCGGACCGTTGGATCAGATCCCGCAGCGTGATGAGCCCCGCAAGACGCCCATCGGCGCCCAGAAGCGGCAGCTTTTCAACGCGCGCGTCTCGCATGCGGAGCGCCGCGTCATCACTCGAGATCCCCACGGGGGCGGTGACGAGGCGCTCTGCCGGGGTCATCACCTCCCGGACTGAGCGGGAGGGGTCGTCCTGAAGTCGCGTGTCGCGCGCGGTCACGATGCCGACCGGGCGGCCATCACCCCCAACAACCACGAGGCCGCTGACTGACCGCAGTCGCATCTCTGCGATGGCTTCCCCAACTGTGAGGGTAACCGGAACGGTGAAGGGATCCTCGATCACCAACGCCTCCGCGCGCTTGACGCGGGCCACCGCGCGTACCTGCTCGGCGACCGTCAAGAAGCGGTGAATGACCCCAATGCCGCCCACGCGCGCAATCGCGATGGCCATGTCGGCCTCGGTAACCGTGTCCATATTGGCCGACACAATCGGGACGGCAAGTTGCACGTTTCGCGTGAATTGGCAGGACGTATCGATGTCCCGTCGCGAGGCGATGTCGGAGCGCTGGGGGACGAGCAGGACGTCGTCATAGGACAGGGCGAGGGGAAACCGGAGGTCGTTCACGCTGGCGAGGATATCCCGCGACGGAGTGAAACGCCGGGGACCCCGGGTATCGCCCCGGAAGCCCCGGTCACCCACCGCGCCTAGATGCAGGTCAGCGCAGCGGCCTGAACCTTCTTGATGACGGAGGAATCCTGTGCGATCAGCTCGCTGACTTTCGCCGTGTTCGCAGCCGCCTTCGCGATGCACGGAATCTTGGCTTTCGGGATGCTCGCCTGACTGCCGAGTGCTTTGGTGAATACGGCGACAAGGCTTGACTTTGAGATGCAGCCATCGATGGCACCAAACGCGATCTTCTGCTCTGCGGGCGTCAGATCGGTGATCTTGTCCTTCCCGAGGGCATCGGAGCTGAGGCCGTCGATCAGCTTGCTCGAGAGGCAGTCGGCCTCGGACTTGGGAAGATCCACTCCACCGTCCTTGAATCCTTTGATGATCTTCGCGGCCCCCTCGGATTTACTCGGTGTGCTGCTGCCGCAGCCAGCAAGGCCGACGACGGCGATTGACACGGAGAGGCACAGGGCGCAATGGATGCGATTCATCGCGGAGCTTTCGGTCAGTTGGGCGCCAGTTGGATGGCTGAAGACTCAGCCTAGTTCACTCCGGTCGCGATGCCCAACACGCCGGTTGCGCGCCTGACGCCTGGTAGCGTCAGGCTATGGAAACGTCACCTCTCATCTTCGATCCGCCGCTACGGATCACGATCCTGAGCGACTACATCTGACCCTTCTGCCACGTCGCCCGGGAACGGGCTGACTGGCTGCGGCGCCGGTTCGGTGCCGAGATCGAGTGGCTTCCCTATCACCTGCACCCTGAGTACCCGCCCGAGGGAATCCCGCGCGCGGAGCTTGTCGCCAAGTACGGCGACCATTTCAGCGATGGCGTGAAGCGGATGGCGGAGGAGTCTGGCCTGGTCTTCAACCCACACCCCGAACGGGTTCCGAATAGTCGCCGGGCGCTGGAGCTTTCCGAGTGGGCCCGCACATTCGGCGGTGACGCCCACGAACGCATTCACGACACGATCATGGATGCCTACTGGGTTGATGCTCGGGACATCACCGCGTGGGAGGTGCTTGAAACGGCAACCACGGCTGCGGGACTCGACCCCATCTCAGGACGTCTCGCCGTCGAGTCCGGGGACTTCGCGCGGGCGGTTGACCAATCGACAAACTGGGCGCATCAACACCGGATCTCGGGGGTGCCAGCGTTCATCATCGACTCTCGCTTTCTCGTGAGCGGCGCCGCCCCCCATGAGGCCTTCGAGCAGGCCCTCGCCCAGACTGCGCAGGCGCGCGCCGCCGCGACTTGATCTCGGCTCTCTCACGTGATCCGGTGCTCAGCCGCCGCCGCCGGACTCGGCGTCGTCCTCGTACTCACCGGTTGCGGTGGTAGCGCACATGACGCAGTCACGACGCGGCCCGTGACGCCATCGACGACAGCGAACCCCATCCCGGCGGCCCCACTGCGGCGTTGGCGCGGTCCCGTGGAACACCTCTTCTTCCACCCGCTGGTCTCGTCGCCAAGGCTTGCCTTCACTCCAGACAAGCTTGGCCAAGGCTTCAAGGACTACTTTATCGACGTTCGGGAATTCCGCCGGATCATGCCGCAGCTCTACCGCCACGGCTGGGTCCTTGTCGACATTCACGCCGTCGCCTCGGGACCATTGCTGGTGCCGGTCGGCAAGAAGCCGCTGCTCCTGTCGATCGACGATCTGAACTACAACGGATACATGCGCGAGCGCGGCACCGGCTGGCGCCTGATCCTGGACCGGTCCGGAAACGTGCAGGTCGAAGAGCGAACGTCAGACGGGCACCGGCGCGGGTCGCGAACGCAAGAAATCGTTCCCCTCTTGGATGACTTCGTCGCGGCTCATCCCGACTTTTCGCTGAACGGCGCAAAGGGCGTGATCGCCGAGACCGGGTACGAGGGGGTACTGGGTGAGCGAACAAACGAGCTGCACGCGCCCGATATCGCGGCACGCAGGGAGCGCGTGCGCCGCCTGGTTTCGCGACTGAAAGCCACGGGCTGGACGTTCGCAAGTCACTCATTTGGGCATCTGGACTTCGCGCATATTCCCCTGGATCGCGCGGTGCGGGATGCGACGCGGTGGCGGGATGAGGTGGAGCCCCTGGTCGGGAAGACCGACGTGTTTATCTACGCCTTCGGTGCCCTCGCCCCGCCATCGACGCGCGTGGTTCTCACCCGCCAGTTTGGGTTCCGCATCTTCTGCTCGATCGACGTCAACCCCGTTCTCCAGCGGAGCGGTGGCGTGGTGACGATCGCACGCAGACACATCGACGGCTTCGCATTTGACGGCCAACGGCGCGCACTCAAGCCATTCTTCAATGTCGCCGATGTCATTGATCGAGGCGCCCGACGCGGCTGATCGCACTCCGTTTCGAGTGGGGACGTAAGTATCGCGAGGCGCCGACGATGTACGGGTGAATCGTCTCGCCCCCCAATCCCGAAACCAGGAGCCATGATGCGATCCGTTCTCAGAATTCCGGTCCTCGCCGCCGCGGCAGTCCTCGCCCCAGCCGCGATCGCCACTGCCAGCCCAAATCGCGGCGTCGTTGTGGACTGGAACCGCTCCACCCATACCGCCACGATTGTCGACACAAGTGGCCACCTCGTGGCCGTTCAGACGGCCTCCGCGCCACGAGCCGGTTCAGCTGTGAGCGTTATCGGCGCCCGAGCCGTTCGCCCTGGCACCGTCTCCGGACGGCTCAAGCGTGTTGGCCTCGCACGGCACGCTCGCGTCACGGCGATGGTGGTGGCGCACTCCGGCTCCAATGCGGTTGCGCTTGCAGGGCCCGGAACGACCCTCCTTGTCCGACTCGGCTCGTCGGGCAAGGTGAAGCGGTCGAAAGAAGTCGCGCAGCCAGCGGTCGGCTCGACGGTCACCGCCGATCTGGTCGTTGACCGACAGGGCAACCTCGAAGCCGACGACGTCACCGAGGTCCGTGCCCCGCAACCAAATGCCCTGATGGAGATCGAGGGCAAGATCACTGCCGTCGACCCCGCCGCACGGACAATCACGCTAGTCGAATCCGAACACGGCCTCACGGCCTCATTCACCGTGAACATCCCGACCACGGAGGACATCACGAAGTTCACGGTCGGCAATGCCGCAGAGGTCAAGGTCACAAAGGCCGCGGACGGCACCCTCACGCTTTCCACGATCGACGATCAGGACGAGGGTGACGACCAGGACGGCGACCACCACTCTGGTGGGGGTGGCGACGAGCACACGGCACCAAGTAGCACCACCCCGTCAAGCACCACCCCAAGCACCGATCAGTCGGGCAGTTCCGACAAATCGGGGCCGTCTGGTGGCAGTGGCAAGGGTGGCAGCGGCAAGGGCGGCCATTCCGGAAGCGACGACTAGTGGTTCGTCCGGTTAGTTCGTTTGGTCATGCTTCCAGGACCTTCCCGGTGTAGGTCCATTTGAACGGCTTGGCGGTCTGGTTGTAGGTCTCGATGTAGGCGAGCATCTGCTCTGCGAGGTCGGTCTCGCTGGTGAAGATGCCGTGTTTGAGTAGTCGTCGGACGAGGATCGAGAAGAAAATCTCGACCTGGTTGAGCCACGACGCGTGAGTCGGGGTGAACTGGAAGCTCCAGCGCGGATGGGCTGCGAGCCAGTCTTTTACCTCCTGGGTCCCGCGTGTGGAGAGGTTGTCGCTGATCGCGACGATCTTGTGCCCACAGGTGACGGGGATCTCTTCGTCGACCTTGTCGAGAAACCGGATCAGGTCGTAACGGTTGCGGGTCTTGGACGCCATCCCGATCACGCCGCCCGCGTGCACGTTGAGCGCGGCAAACAGACACTGCGTGCCGTTGCGCGTGTACTCATACTCACGCCGCGCGGGCCGGTCGCGGCCTGGCGGGCGATCAGGCTTGGTCGGCGCTTTGGCCTGGATACCGGTCTTCTCGTCGATGCTGATGACAAGGACGTTCTCGGGCGGGTTGACGTAGAGCCCGCAGACCTGCGAGCAGCGCTCCTCAAACTCCGCCCGAGAGAAGTCACTCATGATCCAGTACTGCGTCCGGTGCGGCTTGATCGCCGCCCGCGCGAGGATCTCATGCGCCTGGGAGCCCGACATCCCAACCGACCGCCCGAGCTGCTCATAGGTCCAACGCTCCTGGCGTGCCCCCTCAACAGACGCAGGCGGGCGGGTACACGCCTTGGCGATCAAAAGCGCCCGCGTCTGGGGCCCATAGGTCAACGGCGGCCCCGACCGCGGCGCATCACGCAACCCCTCAAGCCCATCACGCGCATAGCGACCGCGCCACTTCACGACGGTCGGCTCTGAGCAGCCGACCCGCTCAGCGATCTCGGTGCCCTTCAACCCCTGCGCAGCGCACAACACGATCCGCGCCCGCTCGATC
>JAYTQG010000129.1:0-1863 GCA_043746815.1 Thermoleophilia bacterium
CGTCGATGCCGTTCTCAAGGAGGCGGGCATCTGGTGACGGCGAGTGAATCGGAGGGCGAGCAGTCCTTGGCCAGTGCTCAGTATTACCGACCGGCTCGACGTCAGGTGCCTGACTGCGAGCGCCTCTTGGCGACGTTCCGCGTGGGTGGATCGGTTCGGGTATCGCCGGTCGGGCTTGCGAGCGCTCGCTCCAGACCCGTGAAGAGATCGATGATGTCGGTGACCTCGAAAACTCGATAGCGCTGTCGCCCGACGTTGCGCTGGCGGAGCACGCCGACCCCCACCAGGCGGTTGATGGCCTCTCCCGTTCGCATCTCGGATCGGTCAATGAGGCTGGCCGCCGATTCGACCGTCACGACTGGCACTCCGGGAAGGACCCTGAGCAGTAGATCTGTTGATGAGTTGGCGCGGATACTTCCCGTGCGATTCCGCCAGGTCGCGTTGAGCGTGTCGATCGCTCCGCATAGGTCTCCGCGTCAGCGCAGGCGCGCCTGGTCGCGGTAGCGAACGTCCGCAGCCACGCCTGGGCGCCCGTTGACCGTTCGGCACCACCCGCCTCACCGAAGTGTCTGAATGCGGTGAGCCCGGCGATGTAGTCGCTCACCCAGGTGGCAAACACGAGGCTGATCGGTGGGACGAACCGCGGGGCGAGACCGCGCCGCAGCAGCACGACCTGAATAAGGGCGCGACCGGTTCGGCCGTTCCCGTCGGCGAAGGGGTGGATAGTCTCGAACTGAGCATGAGCAACCGCGGCCTGGACAATCGTCGGATGTTCGTCGCCGTTGACGTAGTTGAGGAGGTCTTCCAGCAGCAGCTCGACATGATCGGGTGGCGGCGGAACGAAACTGGCCGAGCACGGGTTGTAGCCACTGCCGCCGATCCAGTTCTGTGTCGTTCGAACGACGCCGCCGAGATCCGGCGTTGGCGAACGTTCCATGAGGGTCCGGTGGATGTCGAGGAGGTCGTCGAGTGTGATCGTGCCGCTGGCGGCCCCGACCTCGACTGCTGCTTCCATTGCAGCGACGTTGGCGAGCACCTCAACGGCGACGCGGTCGGCTGCGTCGCTTCCCTCGGCGAGGGCGACCTCGGCGTCGAGCAGTCTGCGCGGCCCGGCTTCGAGTCCTTCAATCTTCGACGAAGCGACGGATTCGGCCCGCAGCAGGAACCGGGCCAAGCCCTCCAGGCTGACGTGTGATGTCCCCGAGGCGTTCAGTCCTCGAATCGCAGCCTCCGCATCGGCCAGGTCGGCGACAAGATCGGCTGGCAGGGTGAGTCCCCAGCCAGCCAGAGGGTCGGGAAGGTAGGCGTCATAGTCGCAGCCTTGGCGGTCCCGGCGACTCATCCCCTCGGAGGAGGGCGTCCAGCGGTTTCGGATCAGCTCTGCCACGAAGCGTTGCCTCCTGCCTCTCTAAGTAACGCTTATAATCTAACCGTTACCAACGACAACAGCTGCTGACCGCTGGTCGGGGCACTGGTTTGGGGGCCAGAACGACCCAACGGCCCGGCACAGACCTGCGGGAGGCAATGCGGGGAATGCTCACAGAAGTCAGAATAGTGCCGTCTCGCAGGCGCTCTCGCCCGCCCGCTCAGGCTCATAACCCGAAGGTCGCAGGTTCGAATCCTGCCCCGCTATTTGAGAACAGGTGCGGCGGACCCGCGGTAGGGTCAGTCTCCATGGCCCACGTACTGATCTTCGACGTCAACGAAACGCTCCTCGACCTATCAGCGCTGGACGACTTCTTCGTTCGGCACCTCGGGGATGCCGGTGCTCGGATCGAGTGGTTCCGGAAGGTGCTTGAGTGCGCGTTCGTTGGTGAAGTCCTCGGCGAGGGCGCGCCCTTCGCGTCAATCGGCGCTGCCGCA
>JAYTQG010000130.1:0-22445 GCA_043746815.1 Thermoleophilia bacterium
GCGGCCAGTGGAATCCTCGTCAACATCGGACGACGCGCAAGTGTCCCTGTCTCCGCCGCCGAGCGCGAGCGGGACGCGGCCCGTGAGGGTGACAATCGCAGCGGGCGGAACAGCAGGGCACGTGATGCCAGCGTTGGCCGTCGCCGAGGCACTCAGACGGCGTGGCGCTGAGGTTCGATTCCTCGGAGTGGCGGGACGCTCGTCCACCGGTCTTGTCGAGCAATATGGCTTTGCTGAGGATGCGATCGCGCTCCGTGGACTTGCTCGACGACTCACACCGCGAAACTTCACGGCGATTGTGCTCGCGGCGCTGGCAATCCCGCGTGCGATGCGTCGGATTCGTCGCCACCATGCCGACGTGGTGATCGCCGCTGGCGGGTATGTCGGTGGGCCCGCTGCCATCGCTGCACGCCTCACGCGGCGCCCCCTGATTCTGACCGAAGCCGACTCACATCTCGGACTGGCGAACCGCCTTGCGGCGCCGCTGGCCAAGCGCGTTGCACTGGCCTACCCACTCGCGGGTCGCAGGGGTCGCCGGTACGTCGTTACCGGACGCCCGGTGAGTGAGGCGGTCCGGGGCGCGACCCGTGTCGCCGGGCGCCGGGCCCTTGGGCTCGCCCCGGACGCGACCGTCGTGGTGGTTGCCGGTGGCAGCCAGGGGGCCCGGAGTCTGAACGAGGCGGCCGTCGGGGCCTTTGGCGATGGGCCGCCGTTTGCGCTGATCCACCTTGCCGGGCCGCAAAACGTCGGCGCGATCCGTCAGCGCCTCGAAACGATGACCCCTGGGCCGAACTACCATCTCTTCGGGTATCTCGACAACTTTCCGGATGCTCTTGCCGCTGCGGACCTTGTCGTGTCGCGCTCCGGTGGTTCGGTGTTTGAAATCGCTGCGATTGGTCGGGCGTCGATCCTCGTTCCATATCCGCACGCCACCGGCGACCATCAAGCGAAGAATGCCCAGTGGTTGGAAGAGGCTGGCGCCGCCTGGGTGCTGCCGGACACCGAATGCACCCCGGAGCGCCTGCGTGAGCTGGTTGGGGCACTCCTCTCCGATCGGCACATGTTGGACGCAATGGCAGAAGCTGCCCACCGCTCTGGCAAAGCCGAAGCGGCAGACCAGATCGCTGAGATCGCCCTCGCAGCTGTCCGCCGGTGAGCCCCAGAGCCATTCACCTCATCGGAATCGGCGGCGCGGGCATGAGCGCGCTCGCGCGCCTCGCTGCCGAGGTTGGCTACCTGGTGAGTGGTAGCGATCGTGACGATTCGCCGCTGCTTGCAACGCTCCGCGCCCAGGGGATCGTTGCGTACGCTGACCACGACGCGGACCACCTTCCACCGGACAGCGCCGCGGTTGTTGTTTCGTCGGCCATTGGCGAGGACAACCCCGAGCTGACTGCCGCCCGGGGCCGTGGGCTGCCGATTTTCCACCGCAGTGAACTGCTTGCGGAGTTGATGATGCTTCGACGCGGGTTAGCGGTTGCGGGCGCGCACGGAAAGTCGACGACCAGTGCCATGCTCGCCCTGGCGCTCGGTGACGCCTCGGCGTGCATCGGAGCCTCGCTGCCTGGCGGCGACGGCACGGGAGCACGCTGGGGGGCGGGACCCTGGTTCGTGGCGGAGGCCGATGAGAGTGACCGGTCGCTCCTGAACCTGCGTCCCGAGGCAGCGATTGTGGTGAACGTGGACCACGACCATCACGCCAACTACGCCAGCTTGGAGGAGGTTGAGGGGGTGATGCGTGCCTTTGTGGCCGCGTTGCCATCCGACGGCGTCCTTGTGATCGGGCCAGACGAGATTGCCCGCCGCCTCGCGGCGGCGGCCCCCTGCGAGGTCCGGTTAGTGGGTGAGGTTCCAGGCGCGCGGTGGTGGGCGGAGGGCAGCGGGGCAGACGCCACCCTTGTTGCGGCCGATGGGCGGCTGGTTGCGATGCCGCTCGCGATCCCGGGTCGCCACAACGCCGACAACGCCGCGTGCGCAGTCGCCCTTGCCGAGTGGTGCGGGGTTGATCCGGCCGTGGCGGCCGGGCGGTTGGCGGATTTTGTGGGGGTCGGTCGGCGCTTTGAGATCAAGGGGCAGGCCGGCGGGATCACCGTTGTTGACGACTACGCGCACCATCCCGCCGAGGTGTCCGCAACCATCGCGGCGGCCCGCGAGCGGAGACCACACCGAGTTGTCGCGGTCTTTCAGCCTCATCTGGTGTCCCGCACGAAAGCACTCTCGGGCGAGCTTGGCCTAGCCCTGAGTGCCGCCGATCTGGTCGTCGTGACGGACATCTACCTCGCCCGCGAGGCGCCCGAGGAGGGCATCACTGGGCAGCTCGTTGCGGACGCCGTGGACGACGCCACCGGCGTGCGCTACGTCCCCCAGCTTGCCGACGTCAGCGGCGTTCTCGTTCCGCTCCTCGCCCCCGGCGACCTCGTCCTCACGCTCGGGGCAGGGACGATCACGGGCCTTGGGCAGGAGTTGCTCGCGGCGGTGCAGAAGGTAGACACCGATGAGCTGTCTGACCCTGGCACCTCCCATGCGCCGAGCGATTAGCCCAATACCAAACGCCCCGCTTGCACCGCTCACCACCATCCGCGTTGGCGGTCCGGCGGACTGGCTGGTTCGCGCTGGTGCGTTTTGGGAAGTCAGCGCTGCGCTGGCATGGGCCCGCGACAACGACGTGCCGGTCGCCGTCGTCGGCAAGGGCTCAAATCTGATCGTCTCTGACGATGGCTTTCGTGGCCTCGTACTCACGTTGACGGGCCGTCTCCAATCGATCTCAGTTCGTGACCGCGGCCTGTGGTGTGGCGGCGGGGCCTCGCTGCCGCGCGCAGTGCAACGCGCAGCGGCCGCCGGGCTGACGGGCCTCGAGTTTGGGGCGAGCATTCCGGGTACGGCCGGTGGGGCAGTGGCGATGAATGCTGGCGCCTACCAACACGACCTTGCCGAAATTGTCTCATGGGCCGTCATCTGCGATGCGGACGGCCGTCGGCGCGTCAGTGCCGCCGACCTCGACTTCTCGTATCGCCGTTCCGCAGTGGTGCCGGGCCAGATCGTTGCCGCGGTTGGCTTTCACCTGTCAGCGGGTGATCCAGAAACGATCGCCGCCAGACTTGCCGCATACCGCAGCCACCGGCGTACGACCCAACCCCAGGGCGTTCGTACCTTTGGCAGCGTCTTCATGAACCCGCCCGGCGAATCGGCCGGACGACTCTTGGAGGCGGCGGGCTGCAAGGGACTGTCCCGAGGTGGCGCCAGGTTCTCGCCGGTGCACGCCAACTTCCTTGAGGCGGCTGCAGGTTCGACCGCCGCCGACGTCCTCGGAATGCTTGCCGAGGGGCGACGCCGCGTCCGTGAGGCTGGCGGGCCGATTCTTCAGCCGGAAGTTCGCTACCTGGATCCCATCTCGGGCATCGGCCCTGCGCCCCTCCCGGCGCTTGCATGAGCGTCATTCGGCACCGAATGGAACCGAAGATTGCCCGGCGCCGCACCGCGGTTCGCTCGCAGAACGCTCGCACCAACCGCACCAAGGCGCTTGTCGCGGTATCGGGTGTGGCTGCCCTTGCCGCCGTGTGGTGGATGTTCACCGGGCCAGCGGTGGCGATTCGCGATGTGACGATTCGGGGATACGCGCGCGATGACGCCAGGGTTCTTGCGGCCTACGTTCAGCGTGCCGCAAGTCGGTCCACGATGCTCAGTCTTCCGACGGACGAAATTCGTCGAGAGCTTGGCCGCTTCGCGTGGGTTGACCAGGTTCATGTCCAGCGCGATTGGCCGTCCTCGATCATCGTGTCGATTACTCAGGTGCACCCGGCAGCCGTCGCAATTCCGGCAGAGGGACGTCTTGGCCTGCTGTCCCCCTCGGGACGGCTGTTGGCCGGTGTTCCGAGCTCAGGGATCCCTCAGAACCTTCCCACGGTCGGCGTCACTCGCCTTCCCAAGCTGCTGGGCGACCCGCTCCCGGAGACCGTCGAGCGCGGCAGCATCGCGACCCTGGCAGCCCTGCGGAAGGTAGGAGGTGTTCACGTTCGTCGGCTCCAAGTACGCGACGGTGGCGTCACCGCGGTACTGGACAGCGGACTGTCGCTGCGACTCGGGTCGCCGGATGAACTGGACGCCAAGATCCTCGCGATCCGGACCGTCCTGCCCAGAATTCCGCAGGCTGAACGCGTGCCCGGTTGGTACCTCGATGTCCGGTTCCCGCGGTTCGCCGCAGTTGGCAAAGCGCGGCCTGTTCGCGCCACCGTGGCTGCTCCGGTAGCGCTCGCTGGCGATGCACCGTCAACGGCCACGGCTGGTGGCGGATCGACCGCCCCACCGGCGGCGGCATCTGCGCCGGTCGCTGCATCGCAAACGGCTCCTACAGGGCAGACCGTGACCACAGTGCCCGGTGCGACTGCTACCACCGTCGCGCCGCCTCCACCGCCACCGCCCATTCCGATCCTTCCGACGACGGCCGCGCCCGTGCCCTCGACCACTACCTCAGCCTCGCCACCAGAACCAACCGCAACTATCGACTCGGGGTCGAGAGTTTCGCCGTAGCGGCTTGCACTTCGGTGCCGGAGTGCTAGGTTGCCAGTCTGCCGTCCCCTACTCACGTATCGGGTGTTGGGACGGTGGCTCGCCCGGATTCAAGGGTCAAGTCATGGTTGAGCGTTGTTGTTGACGTGAACTGTGACCGCAGCTCGGGGCAGCCGACCATCACGTGAGCAATGAGGCTGAAGGAGACCGAGTGTCGAGCGCCGAGGGCAGCTACCTAGCGGTAATCAAGGTCTGCGGAGTTGGGGGCGGAGGAAGCAACGCCGTTGCACGCATGATCGATGCCCAGCTTCGGGGGGTCGAGTTCCTGGCGATCAACACCGACGCGCAGGCACTTGCGATGTCTGAGGCCGACGTCAAGATCCACATCGGAGGAAGCCTCACTCGGGGGCTGGGGGCCGGCGCCGAGGCGAAGGTTGGACGGGAGTCGGCGGAGGAGAGTCGCGAAGAGTTGAAAGAGGCCCTTCGCGGCGCTGACATGGTGTTCGTCACCGCTGGTGAGGGTGGCGGAACGGGGACGGGCGCCGCACCAATCATTGCCCAGATTGCCCGTGAACAGGGCGCCTTGACGGTCGGCGTCGTCACGAAGCCCTTTGACTTCGAGGGGCGCCAGCGGATGCGCCGGGCTGAGGAGGGTATCGAGGCCCTGAAGAAGCACGTCGACTCGGTGATTTGCATCCCCAACCAGCGACTGATTGACGTGGTACCGCCGAAGACCTCGATCCTCGACGCCTTCCGAATGGCCGACGATGTGCTGCGCCAGGGCGTCCAGGGAATCACGGACCTCATTACGGTCCCTGGGATCATCAACCTGGACTTTGCGGACGTGCGAACCATCATGCAAGGCGCGGGATCGTCACTGATGGGAATCGGAGTGGCGGCTGGCGAAGGTCGGGCGGCAGAGGCCGCACGCGCTGCGATCACCTCGCCGCTGCTTGAGGCGACTGTGGAGGGCGCGACCGGCGTGCTGTTGAACGTGACGGGCGGTCCGGACCTCGGCCTGTTCGAGGTCGACGAGGCCGCAAGCATCGTGCGCAGCGCCGCCCATGACGACTGCAACGTCATCTTCGGAGCGGTCATCGACGAAAGCCTGGGCGAAGAGATTCGCGTCACGGTCATCGCGACGGGTTTTGATAGCCCTCCGGCCGCGTCGGACCGCGGATCACGACGCAACGCCCCGAGCGCGTCACGCGAGCGTTCGCTGTCGAGCTCAACGAGCGGCGGGCCTGCCCTCGGGCGCGACGAGCGTGCCTCGTTCGAAATTCCGGACGATGCCCTTGAAGTGCCGTCGTTCTTGCGCGACCGGTAGCGGGGAGCGTCGGGTGATTGACGCCGACGACCCAACGACATGGATGGACGAGCTCGGGCGGGGATTTCTGCCCGGGCTCATCGGCATCGAAGCCGATGACGCGCGAGACGGTTCGGTGCGTTTGCGTCTCGCGGTCCGAAACGAACTCCTTGCGCCGAATGGCTACCTGCACGCCGCGACGGTTATTGCGCTTGCCGACACGGCCTGCGGGTATGGCTGCCAGCTTTCCCTTCCGGACGGCGTCACCGGGTTCACGACCATCGAGCTGAAGGCGAACTTCATGGGCACCGCCCGCGACGGGGAAATTGCCTGCGAGGCAACCCGCGTCCACGCTGGCCGTACGACGCAAATCTGGGATGCGGTCGTGCAGACACCAAACGGCCGCGAGATTGCCCTCTTTCGATGCACCCAGCTTCTGATGCGGACTCCTGAGGAGCGCTGACCTAACGCGCTAGCCGTTTCGGTGAGCGGTTCCGAGTGTGCTCGACGCGCTGACGATGAGACGGCTGTTCGCAGCGCGGAGCGGTAGGGGAACCGCCACGGTGATGGCTGTCCGCCCGGCTGCGACGCGGCCGATCCCGAAGGGCGTGCCACCCCTTGAGTTAGCAACCCGCCACGTCGTTGCGGCCCCGCCGGGTCGGAGTCTCAGGGCAAGCCAGGGACGTCCGCCGCGGACGAACCGCTTGGCTGATGTGATCGTCGGGGCCGTCCGCTCGTCCGGGCGCCCGGAAACGCTCGCCCGGATCTCACAGGCCGCGCCTGCGGGACATGCCGGTGCGGGCAGACCCCTGATGGCAGCAAGGCGAAGGAGCGCCCCTTCCGCATCCACAACGCCGCTAGAGGCGACCTTCCCAGCGAGGGAGGAAACGGGCCGTGCGCTCGTCAGAATTGCGTCGCGCACCTCAGCGGCCGTTGCGTCCGGCATGGCCCCCAAGAGTAACGTTGCGACGCCCGCAACCTGGGGCGTTGCCTCTGACGTGCCGGTACCAGCGCCGGTGCCACCAACCACCGTCGTTGCGATATCGACCCCGGGGGCGGCGATGTCGACACTGGTGACGCCGTAGTTTGACGATTCCGAGAGGCGGTCGTCCTGATCGCTGCTGGCCACGCAGATCACGTTGGGTTCCGGCTGCGAACAGGGCCAATGTGCGGCTCCGGCACGGTCGATATCACGGCCCTCGTTGCCCGCACTCACAATGAACAGCGTCTCGGGATGCGCCTGGACCGCCGCTGCCTCCAGGGGATCTGGGGTGGAACCGCCGACGCTGACATTCACCACTCGAGCCCCGGCTGTCGCCGCCCATGACATTCCACTGGCCGTCAGCGAACCGATGCAGCCCGCCGGTCCGGAGGTGCACGTGCGGACGGCCATGATTCGGGCGTTTGGCGCGACGCCCGAGATGCCGATTCCGTTTCCACTTGCTGCACCGAGGATTCCGGCGATCTTCGTTCCGTGGTCGAAGTACGACCCCGCTTCGCTCCCGGAGAAGCGATCGGGGCCTGGCGTTGCGTCCTGAGCGACAAAGTCCCAGCCTGCACTGCCCGCAGAGAGTTCGCCCTGTCCGTCGGGCCGAAGGGTGCCGGCAGGGCTCTGCCAAAGGCGCGGCGCGAGGTCGGGGTTGGTCAAGTCAACCCCGGTATCCACGACGGCGACTGTGGTGTCGGAGAGGGGTTGGGTCACCCTGGCCACTGCTTGCGGGACGCGCATGGATGCGAGAGCCCACTGGGTCGGCGCGAGTGGATCTGGGGTCGCGCTCGCCGGTGCGCCGATCAGCCCGAAGGCGGCGGCGCTGGCGAGCAGCGAGGTGGTGAGTGTGGGTCGGCGTCCGTGCCGTGAGATCGTCATCGCACGAGTGACTGTCTCGCGCATTGTGCGTGAGGGAAAGCCACTTCGTCGCCTCAGAACCATCAGCCGTCACGGGTCTAGGCTGTCACTGGCCAGAGGTCGAGAATGCGTAAATCGATGGTTCAGGAATGGGTCAGCGGAACCCCGTCTGGGCCCGTGGTACCGTGCGGCTCCCATGAGTCCAGATACCCTTCGCCAGACGCCGCTTCACGATCGACACGTTGCGGCCGGAGCACGTTTCGGTGCCTTCGCTGGTTGGGACATGCCCATTCGCTACAGCGACGTTCGCGACGAGCACCTTGCCGTCCGGTCGCAGTGCGGCATCTTCGATATCTCACATATGGGTCAGATCGAGATCACCGGTATTGGAGCCCGCGACCTGCTTCGCCGCGGGTTGACCAACGACATCGACACGCTGAGCGTCGGACAGGCGCAGTACACGCTGCTCTGCCAGGACGATGGCGGCGTCATTGATGATCTCATCGCCTACGAACTCGCCGACCGGATTGTTCTTGTCGTAAACGCGTCGAACGTCGATGCGTGTCATGCACGTCTGCTGGCCCTTGCCAACGACACGGTCGTGGTCAACAACCGGTCGGACTCGCAGGCGATGCTGGCCGTTCAGGGACCGATGTGGCGGGAGGCGATCGGCTCCTTCGTGGGATCGCCTGCGCCGGTCACACTCGCGGCCTTTGGGGTTGTGGACGACTCCATTGCGGGCGTGCCGTGCATGATCGCCCGGACCGGGTACACCGGCGAGCCCGGCGTCGAGATTGTCTGCGCGGCTGATCGGGTTGCCGTGGTCTGGGACGCGCTTGCCAGTGGTCCACACCCCCCGACGCCCGTTGGCCTTGGTGCCCGCGACACCCTGCGCTTGGAGATGGGCTACCCGCTCTATGGACACGAACTTTCGGCGAGTCGAACGCCGATCGAAGCCGGACTGACCTGGGCCTGCGACATGGACGGTGGCCAGTTCGCTGGTGCGGCGGTGATGCAACGTCAGGTTCGGGATGGGGTTTCTCAGCGCCTCGTTGCCTTCGCCATGACCGACAACGCGATTCCGCGTGCCGATTGTGCGGTGATGTCCGGCGGCACGCAGGTGGGGACCGTAACGAGCGGTTCGCTCTCCCCGTCGCTCGGTATCGGAATCGGGATGGCCTACGTGGACGTCGCACTGGCTCAACCGGGAAGCGCGATCGAGATTGACATCCGGGGAGCCGCCAAGGCCGCCGAGGTCCGCAAAAAACCATTGGTTGACACCTCCCCAAGGAAAGGCGACTGACGTGGCTGACGAGATCTACCCCGACGATTTGCGCTACCACACCGAGCATGACTGGGTGCGTGTCGAGGGCGACGAGGCCGTTTTCGGAGTGACCTGGTTTGCGCAGGACGCGCTCGGCGAGGTCGTCTTTTACGAGCCGCCCGCGATTGGATCCACGGTCACCGCTGGGACGAGTTACGGCGTCCTTGAATCCATCAAGGCCGTCTCCGATATCGTCGCACCCGCCTCAGGGACGGTGGTCGCGGTCAACGACGGCGTCGCGGCAGCACCGAATCTTGTGAACTCCGACGCATACGGCGAGGGGTGGCTGGTTCGCGTCACACTCACTGGAAATGAGGTCGATGGGTTGATGGACGCCGAGACCTATCGAGAATACCTGGCGGGGCTGTGACCGTCGCACACCGGTCGCGACCGCGGGGCTTGCTAGCATCCCCGCCGTACGAACGCATGGAGGATTGTTGACGAACGAACAACGGGGAATGATTGCCGCCGCGTAGAGGGCCAGACACCCGGCCGCCGCCGGGACCGACGACACGCATCAACGACGCGATCCGTAGCGATACGGTCCGGTTGATCGACGACGAGGCCAAGAACCACGGGGTCGTCCCCCTTGCCGACGCACTTGAAATGGCGATGGATCGCAACCTAGACCTGGTCGAGGTTGCGGAGGATGCCCGTCCGCCGGTTTGCCGCATCATGGATTACGGCAAATGGCGCTATGAGCAGGAACAAAAAGCCAAGCAAGCGCGGAAGCACCAGAGCACCATCACGATCAAAGAGATCAAGTTTCGGCCCAAGATCGACCCGCATGACTACGTCACAAAACGTGGCCATGTCACGCGATTTTTGGAGCACCGCGACAAGGTCAAGATCACCATCATGTTCCGGGGACGCGAACTTCTGCACCCCGAGCGTGGCGAAGCACTCCTGTTGAAGTTGGCGGAAGAGATGGCCGAGTTGGCAATCGTCGAGAGTCGTCCCAACCTCGATGGGCGCAACATGACTATGATGCTCGCTCCCGTGAAGGCGGCGGCACCCGTCAAGGTGTCCGAGAAGCCCGAGCCGGAAATGACCGAAGAAGCGACCGAAGAAGCGAGTGCCTGATGCCGAAGATGAAGACCAAGAGCGCGGCCAAGAAACGCATCCGCGTGACCAAGACGGGCAAGGTCATCGTCCAGCGTCGGGGGCTTCGACACAACCTTGAACACAAGTCGGGGAAGAAAAAGCGTGCGCTCGGTCGTGTCATGACCACCAGCGCAAGCGTTCGCAAGACCGCCCTTCGACTGTTGGCGAAACGGTAGGAGAGGGTAAATGGCACGGATCAAACGATCAGTTTCGGCGCGCAAGAAGCGTCGTAAGGCACTCGGTCTCGCCAAGGGCTACTGGGGCCTCAAGAAGAGTTCATACCGTCGTGCCAAAGAGCAGCTCATGCGCTCTGGGCGCTACGCGTACCGCGACCGTCGGGTACGAAAGCGCGACTTCCGCCGCCTGTGGATTGCCCGAATCAACGCTGCCGCCCGACTGAACGGGCTGACCTACAACCAGTTCATGCACGGACTCTCGCTGGCCCAGGTCGAGCTGAACCGGAAGATTCTCGCGGACCTCGCGGTCCACGAGCCCGAGGCATTCGCCGGACTGTGCGATCAAGCCCGCGTGGCGCGCCAGCAGCTGGTCGCGAGTTAGTACTGAGCACGTCGGCCCGCTGCGGCGGGTCGATTCTCCGCGTAACCCGGTGCTCAAGCAGGTGCGCGCGCTGCAAAGCAAGCGCGAGCGCCGGGAGACACGCCTTATGGTGGTTGAGGGGGAAGACCTCCTCGCTGCCGCGCTTGCTGCCGGGATCACGCCGCAGGCGGTCATCTTCGACGACGCCCGGATTGGCGAGGTTGACGCACTGGTCCAGGCCACAACCGCTGTCTCCGCCCGCTATCTCGCGACCGCGGACCTCATTGCGGGCATCAGCACGATGGCGACTCCGCCCCGGGTTCTGGCGATCGTGCCGCGGCCTGGTCCGCACCACTTCAGCTCGATTCAATGGCCACCGTCGCTTGGGCTCTACCTGGCGGGTGTCTCGGATCCAGGAAACGTCGGATCGCTGATCCGCACCGCGAGTGCCCTTGGCTGTGATTGGGTCGCGATTGGCTCCGGTTCCGCTGACGCCGCGCACCCTCGCGCGGTGCGAGGGGCAATGGGCGCGACGTTCACCGTTCCGATTCTGGAGACGGTCCGACCCGAGGATCTCGCGACACGTGAGGGATTCCTTGTTGTGGAGGCGGTTTCAAGTGGCGGGCAGCCGCCGTGGACGGTCGACCTCACGGGCCCCCTCGTCCTCGCGATGGGTGCCGAAAGGGCTGGACTCGCCGAGGTCGGAGGTGCGTTGGCACCGCCCGAGCGGACGGTTGCGGTCACGATTCCGCAGGCTCCTGGCAGCGACTCGTTGAACGTCGGCGCCGCTGCAGCTGCACTCTTAGTTGAGATCGTTCGTCAGCGCAGCGTGGGGACTCCCACGGCCGGATAAGATCCCGCGTCGTGGCAATTGACGCTGAACTTGAAGAGCTGACCGGAACCGGACTCGCTGAGATCGCTGCTGCGAGTAGTCTCGCGGCGCTTGGCGAGGTACGAATCCAGCTGACCGGTCGCAAGAGTCGCCTTGCGGAGATCCTCGCGAGCGTCGGCAGCTTGCCGCACGCCGAACGCGGTCTCGTCGGAAAATCCGGAAACGTCGCACGCAAGGCAATCGAAGGGGCGCTGGCAGCGCGCCAGGAGGTCCTTGACGCTCAGGAGCTCGGTGCGCGCCTCGCCGCAGAGCACGTGGACATCACCCTGCCGGGCGACCGGCCACCGGTTGGGGCGCTTCACCTCATTACCCAAGTCCGGCGTGAGGTTGAGGACATCTTCCTCGGGATGGGGTATGCCATCGCGGACGGCCCCGAGATCGAGAGCGTTTTTCACAATTTCACGGCGCTGAATACGCCCGAGGGGCATCCGGCGCGCTCGGAGAGCGACACCTTCTTTATCGACGGGCACCCTGACCATCTGCTGCGAACCCAGACCTCACCGGTGCAGGTGCGGGTGATGCAGGCCGCGCCGCCTCCGGTGTATGTCATCGCGCCCGGAACCGTCTACCGTCGCGACGACGTGGACGTTACCCACAGCCCCATGTTCCACCAGGTTGAAGGGTTGGCCGTGGATGAGGGCCTGACGATGGCGCACCTCAAGGGGACCCTTCTGCACTTCGTTCGCGAACTATTGGGGCGTGAGCGTGAGATTCGTCTGATCCCGCACTTTTTCCCATTCACCGAGCCATCCGTGGACATCAGCGTCTCGTGGACCGACCGGCACGGCGCACCGACCTGGCTGGAGCTCGGTGGCGCTGGGATGGTGGACCCAAACGTCCTCGGTGCGGTCGACATCGACAGCGAACGCTTCACCGGCTTTGCATTTGGTTTCGGTCTGGACCGCATCGCCATGGTCCGGAGCGGGCTGCCGGATCTCAGGATGCTCTTTGACGGGGACCTGCGCGTCTTGGAGCAGTTCGCATGAGAGCGCCGATCTCATGGCTGGCCGATCATGTCGACATTGACCTTGACGCCGATGCCCTTGGCGTGCGGATGGCATCCACCGGCAGTGCCGTGGAGGAGGTCATCCACCAGGGCGTACCGACCGCCAACGACAACCTCGCGAACTTCCGCATCGGCAAGGTCATCTCCGCCGAGCAGCACCCGAATGCCGATCGGCTTCGCGTCTGCATCGTGGATACCGGCGACACGGAACCACGCCAGATCGTGTGTGGCGCGCCGAACGTCGCTGCCGGTCAGACCGTCGCGGTCGCCGTCCCCGGTGCGCTACTCCCGGGCGGCATGAAGATCAGCGTTGCCAAGCTGCGCGGGGTCGAGAGTGCCGGGATGATCTGTTCGTCCCGGGAGTTGGAACTCGGTGACGAGCACGACGGCATCATGGTTTTGAGCGGCGACCTGACGGCCGGCAGTCGGGTCGCGGACACGCTTCCCATCGCCGAGTCGGTCATCGACTTTGAGATCACCTCCAACCGTCCCGATTGCCTCTCGATCGCAGGGCTCGCCAAAGAAGCCGCCGCGACGCTTGGCCGCGAGTATCGGCCTCCGAGCGAGACTGAACCCGCAGCTGACGGCCTCGGCAAGATCGCCGACCTCGTCACAATTGATGTCGAGGCACCGGATCTCTGCCCGCGCTATATGGGGCGCGTGTTCGTCGACATCGTGCATGGTGAGTCGCCGCCCTGGATGCAGGGTCGCCTCCGCGCGGCCGGGATGCGGCCGATCTCGAACGTCGTGGACATCACCAACTACGTGATGCTGCTCACCGGCCAGCCGCTGCATGCGTTCGACTTGGACCGCCTCGCCGGGCCACGGATCATCGTGCGCCGGGCGACACCGGGGGAGACGATCGAGACCCTCGACGGCGTGACGCGGACGCTAACGGACCGCATGCTCGTGATTGCGGACGGCGAGCGACCGGTGGCGATCGCCGGAATCATGGGTGGTGGCGACGCTGAGTTCTCCGAAGCGACGACCCGGGTGCTCCTGGAGTCGGCCGCGTTCAACGGGCCCAGCATCCTTGGCACGTCGCTGGCGCTGGGTCTGCGGTCTGAGTCCAGTGGGCGCTTTGAGAAGGGCCTTCCACGCGAGCTTGCCGCCCGCGCGATGACGATTGCCTCACGCTTGCTGGTTGAACACTGCGGAGCGAAGCTGGTGCCGGGGACGCTTGACGTCGGTACGCCCTCGCCGGAGCGTGCTCCGATCACACTGCGACACGCACGGGTCGGCGCACTGCTGGGCGTCGACATCGACCCGGCGGAGTCGGCCGAGCTGCTGACGCGGGTCGGTTGTGTCGTCACGCCGGGCCCGGACTCCCACGAGGTGCAGATTCCCTTCGAGCGGGCAAATGATCTGACCCGTGAGGTGGATTTGATCGAAGAGGTCCTTCGCCTCCACGGACTCGACGAGATCCCCGCGATCCTTCCCCGCACGGGTGGCGTTGCCCGCCGGACACTGGCGCAGACACTCCGCGAACGGCTTGCCGACCGGCTTGTCGCACGGGGCTTGAGTGAGACGATCTCGTACCGCTTCGTCTCCGAGGCCGATGCCGACCGCATGCAGATGTCCGCGGACGACCCGCGCCGCCAGGTCGTGCGTCTCGCTCACCCAATGAGCGAAGAGATGGCCGTCATGCGGCGCTCCATGCTGCCGGGCCTCCTGCGTGCCGCGAGTCGGAATCAGGCGCATCAGCGGATGTCCGGCGGCCTGTTCGAGCTTGGTCGGACGTATGCGCCGCGCGAGGATGGGATGGCCGATGAGCGCGAGTTCCTTGCGGTGCTGCGCTTCGGTCCGGAGACCCGCGGCCACTGGCGCCGCCCCGCCGAGCCGGTCGACATCCACGCTGGGATTGGCCTCTTCGAAGAGCTCGCCCAGATCGCGGGCATCAACGTCACCGCAGACGCCGCCACCGCGCCGTACTTCCACCCGACCCGGCGTGCACGCCTCGCATCCGGTGAGGACACGATCGGCTGGGTCGGCGAGATGCACCCCCTCGTGCTTCGGAACTTCGAAGTGCGAGGCCCCGCGGTTGCGGTCGTCATGGATCTCGACGTCCTGACGCGTGTCGCGACCGCAACGACCCCGGCCTTCTCCCCGATTCTGACGCTGCCGGCCTCCACCCGCGACCTCGCATTGATCTTCGCCGACGACGTTGCCGCGGCTCGGATTCAGGCGGTTGCGACGTCGACTGGAGGCGACCTGGTCCGGGGTGCCCAGATCTTTGACCGCTACGTTGGCGAGCAGGTCGGTGAGGGGCGCGTGAGCCTTGCGATTCGCCTAACGATTGCCGACCCCGAGCGCACCCTAACCGACGAGGAAATTGAGGCGCCCGTGGCCGCCGTCATCGCGGCCCTCACCAAGGAGTTGGGCGCCGAACTGCGGGCGGCGTCGTGAGCCAGACGGTTCACGTCATCGGCGCAGCCGGGTTCGCGGGTGCGCAAGTGGCAGCACTGATCGATCGTCACCCCGCCTTTCACCTTGGCCAGATCACGGCCAGGGCAGATGCGGGCAAGCGCCTCGTGGACGTGGCCCCGGAGCACCGGGTCACCACCCGGCTCTCCACCTACGACCCCGAAGCCGTCACCGCGGGCGACTTTGCCATCGTCGCCTACCCGCATGCTGAAGCGGCCCCGATCGTTGCCGAACTCGTAGACCGGGGCGTTCGCGTCGTCGATGTCTCTGCGGACTATCGCCTCCACGACCTCACGCACTATCCGTCGTGGTACGGCTTCACCCATCCTCGGCCGGACCTGGTGGCCGAGGCGGTCTATGGGCTTCCCGAGGCCCATCGCGAGCAAATTCGTGGCGCGCGCCTCGTCGCGAATCCCGGCTGCTATCCGACCGCGGCGCTCCTGGCACTCCTCCCATTGGCTGGAGAGATCGCAAACGTGATCGTCGACGCGAAGAGTGGTGTCAGCGGTGCAGGCAAGACACCGACCGCAGCCGTCCACTATTCCTCGGTCACGGACAGTGTCCAGCCGTACAAGGTGTCGGGCCACCGGCACTCGCCGGAGATCGTTCAGGAGTTGGGGCTTCCGGTTCGCTTCACGCCACACCTTGTGCCCGTCGATCGCGGCCTCTTGGCGACCTGTTATGCGACGCTGACCGGCGCCGTCTCCACCGCTGATGACCTCCGCCAACGCTTTGTCGATTTCTATGCTGACCACCCCTTCGTGGAGGTCGTCGAACAGCCACCCGGGATGCGGGCAGTTCAACGCACGAACTACGCGCAGGTCTGCCCAGTGTTGGACGCTGACCTTGGCATGGTCGTGAGCTTTGGAGTCATCGACAATGTCGGCAAGGGTGCAGCGGGTCAGGCGGTCCAGAACCTGAACCTGATGGCTGGACGGCCCGAGACCGAAGGCTTGGTGTGAGCTTTCCGCCCGTCGTGCGGGCCGACTGGGTCGGCGCGCCGGAGGGGCTTACCCTCATCGCAGACGGATCGGTGACGTCGCCGGAATGGTTCGTCGCGAGCGGCGTCGCCTGTGGCCTGAAAGACTCGGGGAAGCGCGATCTTGGCATCCTCGCCTCGATGGTTCCCGCCGCATCAGCCTTGGTGCTGACGACGAACGTATTGCCCGCCGAGCCCATCATCCGGGCGAAGGGTCTCGACGCCTCGGCCCTCAGTGCCGTCGTCGTGAACTCCGGCAACGCGAATGCCGCCACGGGGCCGCAGGGTCTTGCGGACACGTTCGAGATGGCCGAACGGGCCGCCGAGGCAATCGGACGAGCACCGGAGGGCGTGTTGACGTCGAGTACTGGCGTCATTGGACGCCTGTTTGACATGAACGTCGTCCGCCGTGGGATTGATATGGCCGCAGGGGTCCTGTCCTCGAGCGGCGGGGCGGACTTTGCTGAGGCGATCTGCACAACGGACCGCGCGCCCAAGGCCGGTGCGTTTGTGCTGGAACTCTCAGGCGGGACGGTAACCCTCGGAGTTGCCGCGAAGGGTGCCGGGATGATCCGGCCGACCATGGCAACGATGCTCTGTTACGTCACCACCGACGCTGCGCTTGATGCGCACGACCTGCAGCGCGCGACCGCGGCGGCGGCGACCACCTCGTTCAACCGGATCTCGGTTGATGGTCAGATGAGCCCAAGCGACACGCTACTTGTCACCGCAAACGGTATGGGCGCGCCACTTGCCGGAGACGACCTGAACCGTTTCGCCGAGGCGCTCGCCGCGATCTGCCGTTGGGCGGCGATCCAAATGGTGAAGGACGGCGAAGGGGCCGAGCACGCCGTCCGCGTCGTTGTGACCGGCGCGAATGACGACGCGGAGGCCGATCGTGTCGCGCGGGCCGTTGGGGAGTCACCGCTGGTGAAGAGCGCGATGTACGGCCGCGATCCGAACTGGGGCAGGATCAGCCAGGCCGTCGGGCAGGCTCTGATCGGCACCGCAGGGGATCCTGCCTTCACATTGACGTTTGATGGCCTTGCAACGGATGCGCCGGGAGTGGCTGAGGTCATGGCCCGAGAGGAGTACGACCTCACTGTCTCCCTCTGCCGTGGGACTGGCGAGTCGCACGTTTGGGTCAGCGACCTCACCCACGCCTACGTCAGCCTGAACGCGGACTACACGACGTGATCGCCCACGCACCGGTGTTTCACGCAAGCGTCCGACCGCTCGCAGCGGCGGAGCGCGCCGCGATGACCCCATCGGTTTGGCGCCCCGGCTGCCCCGTTGGGCTGGATCAGCTTCGGTCGGTTCGGGTGCGGTACATCGACTTCACCGGCCAGGTTCGCACGGGGCGGATCGTTGTCAACCAAGACGTCGCGACGGCCGTGGCGTCGGCGATGCGTGCGCTGTTCATCGCGCGTGTTCCGATCCGTCGCATGGAACCCATCGAGGCCTACGGCGGAGACGATTTTCGCTCTATCGAGGCGGACAACACGTCGTCGTTCAATTGCAGGAGCGCCACCGGTTCGAACCGCTGGTCGAATCACGCCTACGGGCGCGCGATCGACATCAATCCGATCGAGAACCCATACGTTTCCGGTGGGACCACATCGCACCGCGCCAGCGTCACGTACCTGGCCCGCGGCACGGTCCGACCGGGGATGGCCGTCGAGGGCGGAGCGTTGGTTCGAGCCTTCACCGGGCAAGGGTGGGGTTGGGGTGGCCAATGGTCGGGAACCCGCGACTATCAGCACTTCTCTGCCTCTGGCCGATAACGCAAGAAGATGTCCGTGACGAGAACCGCCCTTGTGACCGGAGCCAACCGTGGAATTGGCCTGGAGGTTTGCCGCCAACTGGCTGCGGCCGGTGTCCAGGTGATCCTGACCAGCCGTGATCCGGAGGCGGGTCTCAGAGCAACGGCTGCCCTCGGCGGCGCGGACGCAGGGATCACGCATCAACGCATGGACGTCGCTGATCCATTTAGCGTCTTCGAGTGCGCGCGACGATTGGACGAGCGCGGCATCCAGATCGACGTGCTCATCAACAACGCTGCCGTTTATCCAACCCGAGGTGTCTTGGAACTCGGGGATGCTTTGATCGACGAGGCGATGGACATCAACCTGCTCGGACCCTGGCGCACGGCGCGATCCTTTATGCCCGCAATGATCCGGCGCGGTTACGGTCGCGTGGTCAACGTTTCCTCGGGCGACGATTCCATGACGCACGGACTCGCGAACTCACCCGCCTACTCCGTCTCGAAGGTTGCCCTCAACGCCCTCACCTTGAAGCTCGCCGATGCGGTTGGATCCGGGGACGTGAAGGTGAATGCCGTGTGCCCAGGTTGGGTGAAAACCGAGATGGGTGGCGAGAACGCACCACGTTCGCTGGAAGACGGCGCCGCGGGAATCGTCTGGGCGGCCACACTCGCCGACGACGGCCCCAACGGAGGCTTCTACCGGGACGGTCAACCGCTGCCCTGGTAGAAGCCTCCGCGTTGTTCGGCTAACCCCGAGCTGTTCCGACGAGCGTCTTGCCCGCCCGAAGCTCCGCTCGGACGGCGCCCGCGCGCCTCAATGCTCCGGCGGGGAATGGCGCCCGAATGGTGGCAGCGCTCCGAACCTTGACCGAACCGAGTGCCCGGCCGCCCTGTGACCAGACGACGGTCAACGCCCCTCGGAGGGCCGTTGCGGGAAGGTTCGCCAGGGCAAAGGTGACGGTGGGCCGACTTCCGGCGAGAAGAACCCGTCCGCTCCGAACGACGCCTTCCCGAGGTGGCAGGAGCTTCAAGGACGATGCCAGGGAACCGCCGGGACCCGTGAGGCGAAGCGAGAATGCTCCCGGAAGGAGCGTCGCAGGGAGGAGGACCCTGGTCGTGAAGTTGCCCACCGGAACGCTCGCGGTTCGGCGAATGGTTGCGCCTCCGCGAGTTGCCCGGATGTTGACCGTGAGTTGTCCCGCCTGAGGTGAAGAGCCCGTCAGGGTGAGCGATCCCGCCAGGCGGCTGGCTCGGTAGCGGGCCGCAACCCGAACTCGATCGAGCGTGAACTGAGTCGCTCCCGGGACGGGGGTTCCCGTCACCGCACCCACGGTCCCACCGCCCGTTGTTGACTCGCCCGCCCGTGGCGTAACGGTTACGGAGAAGGGTCTCGGATCCGAGAGGTTGCCCGCTCGGTCCTTGATGCGCATGGCACCAACGAACGTTCCGACCTGAGCGAAGGCGTGGGTTACCTTCTGTCCAGAGATCGGTGTGCTCCCGTCCTTGAAGTCCCACGTTGCGCTGGTGAGGTCCACGCCCGAGCCGACGGCCGGGTTCGTTTCAACGGACCCGACGGCGTCCATGGTCACCGCGCCACCCCGTTCGAGGCTGAAACGGTCCTGAGTCGTGAGGGCGATCGGCTTGACGGTATCGAGGATGATCGTGTCGGTGATGACCGCGGACGCGTTGCCCTGAATCGGGAGATCCAGGACCAGTACGCAGAAGATGTTGCTCGGGCAGGGAGTTGGCATTTCACGAGCGCCGTCCCCGATGACGACTGCGACGGTCTTCACGCCGTCACCGGCGGGAAGTGTGATCGGCGCTGACGCGGCGAAGGTCTGTGCACAGCCACTCTGATCCGCGCCCGGAACGAGGAGAAGGGAACAGGGAAAGGTGCCGTTTCCATCGACGTCGATCTTGAACTCGGTGACTCCACTGGAGGTGTCGGGAAGGCCGCCGATCAGCGGATCGGCGCCGGTGAGCGCGAGTGTGGCCTGCGCATTGTTGGTGGCGACCGCGCCCGAGTTGATCTGCATCGTCCCGGTCGGGGGGGTTGCGTCGATTCGTGTGGCGCCAGTCGACTCGATCCAGTCGACCGAACCGAGGGGCAGGGTGCAGAGACCGGTCTTCTGACATGCGGTGATGTGGACCCCGTAGCGATGCCCGTTCGTGAGCAACAACGTCGTCGACGTGTTCGTGGAGCCAGCCGTTGCAGACGTCGCAGGCCCCCCAGCATCCAGATCGAACGCGAGGATGTCATGGTGGTCCTGGGGCGTGGTCGGTGCGAAGAGTCCGGGCAGCCAGTTGATCTTCACCTGGGTGGCGTTGCCTAACCCGACGACGCCCTTCGTGAACGGCGTCGGTCTGAAGTCTGGGCTTGACAGGGCGCCGTACGCGCCCGTTGCTGGCAGAAGACTGGCTGCGACGACCAGGGGGAGCGAACGTAGACGACGGCGCATGAGGATCCCTCCGTTGCGGTGATTGCGAATTGGAAACGAGGCACCCAATCCTTGGGAGATGGCGCTAGCTCGTCCGTACAGCTTTCTCTAACACCTCTCGGAGTTCTCGTCCACCCTCGAACGGACGGTGTGGGACGAATCCGCAGCGCGGGTGCGGACAGATCCGCGCTACGCACTGGGACGAATCCGCGGTGGACACTGGGACGGATCGGCAGTAAGATTCGTCCGTGCGACACTATTCCCGACACGCGGCGGCCGGCGTCCTTGAGGCAATGGGTGACACGCCCGTTGTGGCGATCAATGGGCCTCGACAGTCTGGCAAGAGCACACTTGCTAGCGGTCTCGCGCTCCCCGGCAGACGCGTTGAGCGCGTTTCGCTGGACGACGCGCAGGTCCGTGCGTCAGCGCGACTGGACCCACGGGGCTTCGTCGAGCGGCCCGTGGACACGCTCGTCATCGATGAGGTGCAACTGGAACCTGGGCTCTTTCGGGCAATCAAGGCTGCGGTCGACCGCGATCGGCGGCCTGGCAGATTCCTCATTACCGGCTCAGCGCGCCTGCTCTCGGCGCCCGACATGGCTGACGCCCTGGTCGGCCGCGTGGAAACGATTGCGCTCTGGCCCCTTTCACAAGGGGAGATCCGCGGCAGCGTCGATCAGTTTGTGGATGCTGCCTTCGACCGCCCCGAAGAACTTCTCCGGCCAGGCACGTTGACGCGACAGGACTACGTCGACGCAGCCGTTCGCGGCGGCTTCCCGGAAGCGGTTTCCCGTTCGTCGAAGCGGCGCGGACCTTGGTTCGACAGCTACGCGACGACGATCGTCCAGAGGGTCGTCTCCGCGATTTCCGACATCGACCGTCTCAACGAGATTCCACGTCTTGTGCGTCTCTGCGCCGCTCGGTCAGCGGCGGAGTTGAATGTCGCGTCACTTTCACGGGAGATGGGAATCCCTGCAAAGACGCTGGACGGGTATCTCGCCCTTCTTGCGAATGCCTTCGTTCTCCGACTGGTACCCGCGTGGTCAACGAACCTCAGCGCGAAGGTCGTGCGTGCGCCCAAACTGCACTTGGTGGACCCAGGACTCGCCGCGCACTTGGTCGGGGTCACCGGCACTTCGAGCCACGTTCCGACCGCCCCCATCGGACCGCTGCTGGAGACCTTTGCGGTGACGGAAATTGACCGGCAACTCGTGTGGTCGAAGAATCAGCCGACGCTATGGCACTTCCGCGATCGCAGCGGCCCCGAGGTCGACATCGTCCTCGAACACCCGGACGGCCGCGTCGTGGGAATTGAGGTCAAGGCGTCAAGCACGGTCGGCGCGAAGGACTTCCGCGGCCTCACATTCCTTCGCGAACGCCTCGGTACCCGATTTCATCGGGGAATCGTTCTTTCGACCGCACCTGAAGCCTTGCCCTTCGGCGATCGCTTGGTCGCACTGCCACTCAGCGCTCTGTGGGATGCGGCCTAACCCGCCGTTCACGCCCCGACGCCACGGAGATCGCACCCACGCATTCCGCTACCGCCAGGGCATGCTGACTGGTTCAACCAACGAGTCTGGACTGATGAGATCGTGGCACCGCCAGCCCCATCGCCCGTCCACCCTGTCAAGGTTCATTTCACCGCGACGCCGTTCTTCGTGGCACAGCCATCCACTCGGACAGGTGTTACACGGGACGGTTTGGCTGGGCCGCACTTCGCCCCGCGTGTTCGTAGGCCTCTCATTCGGTGCGCTCTGGTCAGAACGCCGGTGATATCGAAGCCCTATCGATTCAGCTGTCGCAACGCCGCAGACAACCGTACGATTGCGCTGTGAACGAGCCGCAGATCATCGCTTGGCAGTCGATCTCGCGGATGCCAAACGTCAACGGGAAGCTGGAGCCGCTCTTCGACACGGCCGACTCCCTTCAGCGGGTGTGGGAGCGTCTGCTCGTTTCTGCGTCGTCCGATGCCCTTGCCGATATACGTCGGCGACTACGCTCGCACGCGATCGAGACGGGCATTCTGGAACGGCTCTACGACTTGGACTGGGGTGTTACCCGGGCACTCGTCGCGGAGGGGATTTCTCAGGAAGTCGCCGCCCGTCACGGCGGGATTGACGACTCGGCCTTTCGAGCAATCAAATCCCAGTTTGAAGCGCTTGAGTTCCTCGCCGACGCTGCGCGCGAAGGTCGGAACCTGAGCGTCTACTTTGTCAAGGAACTTCACACCGCACTGACGGGGCATCAATCGACGTACGAAGCGACCGACTCAGCGGGTCGGCTCGTCGATGCGTCGCTCCACCACGGTGCCTGGAAGA
>JAYTQG010000131.1:0-1851 GCA_043746815.1 Thermoleophilia bacterium
GATGCGATCGTCATTCGGGCGGCAAGCCACGAGCGGGTCGAAGAACTTGCCCGGTGCGCGAGCGTTCCGGTCGTGAATGCCCTGACCCCCGCGCACCACCCGTGCCAAGGGCTTGCCGACGCACAGACGCTGATCCAGCGCTTCGGGGACGTCGCCGGACTCGAGGTCGCGTATGTCGGTGATGGGAACAACTGCCTCAACTCACTCGCGGTGATGGCCGCCCATCTTGGGCTGAACCTGACATGTGGAAGCCCCCCCGGCTACCTTCCCGACGCGGAACTTGTGGCGTGGGCAAACGCCGAAGCCAACACTCGTGGCGGCAGCGTTCGCATCACCAACAACCCCCGGGAAGCCGTGCGCGGTGCTCGGGCGATCTACACCGATGTCTGGGTCTCGATGGGCGATGAAGCGGAAGAGGCAGACCGTCTGCAGGCATTTGGAGGTTTTGAGGTAAATGAAACGCTGATGAATCTCGCCGCACCCGACGCCATCGCCCTACATCCCCTCCCCGCGCACTACGGCCTAGAAATCGCGCAGTCCGTCGCACACGGCTCGCAATCCGCGCTCTGGGACGAAGCGGAGAATCGCCTCTTTGCGCAGGCGGCACTGTTGGCATACCTTCTCCCGGAACTCGGCCAGTAGCGCGATGCTCCCGCTCCGCGACGCGAATCCCACGCGGCGTACCCCGGTACTGACGCTCGGGCTGATCGCGGTCAACGTTGCGGTCTTCGCCTATCAGTTCAGCCGGCCCGACAATGGGAACACGTCCAATAGCCAGCAGGCGATCGCGTGCAAGTTCGGTGTCGTCCCGGAGGCGCTCTTGCACAGTGGCCGGGCGGTCGACGGGTGCGTCGACCTCAACGACCACATGTCGCCGATCCTCTCTCTGCTCTCCAGCCAGTTCCTTCACGCAAGCTGGCTGCACTTGGGCGGCAACATGCTGTTCCTTTGGATTTTCGGCAACAACATCGAAGACCGACTTGGACGAATCCGCTTCCTGCCGTTTTACCTCCTCGGTGGCGTCGCAGCTGGTCTCACCCAAAGTGCAATTACACCCCACAGCACCGCTCCGCTGATTGGAGCCTCCGGAGCAATCGCCGCGGTTCTCGGCGGTTATCTGATCCTCTATCCCAAGGCACGCATCTGGACGCTGATCGGATGGATACCGCTGCGGCTTCCGGCCTTTTTGGTGATCGGCGCCTGGATCGTGCTTCAAGTGTTCTACCTCGCTGGCCAGAGTGCTGGCGGCGACAATGTGGCCTACATGGCGCATGTCGGTGGCTTCGTTGTCGGTATGGCACTCATCAAGCTGTTTTCCATCGGGCGAGCGGAACCCCCTCCTCCGCCCATGTTTCCAAACCAGGGACTCACCAACCTCGCATGAGAAATCCCTTCCGCCGCCGAATCGCTCCTCCGCGCCAGCCCGAATGGGTACGTGTCGCCTTCGCGAACCATCAACCGGAGGCGGACATGCTGGTTGGTCTACTCGAGAATGAGGGGGTGCGGGCCTTTGCCCGACGCCCGCTCGCGGCAGATGTTCCCGATATGGGCGCTGGCGGACCCCGTGAAATCCTCGTTCTCGCCGCCGACTCCATTCGAGCCCACGCACTGATCGATCCGTTGCCAGCCGACGCCGCCGAACGCCGTCGCCCGTGACCGAGCCCACCATCACCGCCAGGGGAAGCCTCGCGGGTGCAGGTCTTTCCCGGGAGACAGACACCGCAACTGCGGCCCGCGTCGCCTGTGAACGCGCGCTTGCGCCGTTGGCTGGTGCACGGCCGAACCTCGTCGCAGTCTTCGCCACCCCGCATCATTGGGATCAGGCAGAAGCAATGATCGCGGTCATCGCCG
>JAYTQG010000132.1:0-4130 GCA_043746815.1 Thermoleophilia bacterium
GCCCGCGGGATGCTCGTCGAAGCGGCGTTCTCGGCGTCGCGGGCACCGGGACCACTCAGAGCGTTCTACCGTCGCGTCAAAGACCGCCGCGGCTTCCAGATCGCGACCGTCGCGACCGCCCGCAAGATGACGGTGCTGTGCTGGCACCTGGTCACCCGCGGCGAGGACTACGCGTTTGCCCGACCGAGTCTCACCGCGAACAAACGCCGCAAACTCGAACTCGCCGCCGGCCAAGCATCCCGCCGCGGCCCCGTCGCAGGAGCCAGCCACGACTACCACATCAAACACCTACGAGACCAAGAACGAGCCCTCGTCGAGCACGCCGAACGGGCCTACGAGTTGGCCATCGCCCGCTGGCAACAACACCCACGACCCGCCGCGACCCCTTGACGATCTCATCCGTCGTATAGACGATCTTTCGTAGCTCGGGTGGGAACGCGAGGAACGGTGTGAACTCCTCCCACGCGTTCTCCCAACTGTTGATCATCGCTGGGTAGATCTCGCGCCACTCCTTTGCGAACTCGGCGAAGTGGGCCTCCGCGACGAGCACGGTCGGGGCTTCGTAGATCGCTCGCATCTGCCGGGTGATCTGACCCCAATGCTTCTTCGACGCATACCGCAGACTGTTGCGAACCATGTGCACCACACACGTTTGTACCGTCGCCTCCGGCCACGTCATCCGAATCGACTCCGGTAGTCCCTTCAAGCCGTCGCAGCATACGATCAGGGCGTCTTTCAGGCCCCGGTTCCTGAGCTCGGTGAGCATCGTTGCCCACTGCTTCGCGCCCTCCCCACCGGTGGGCCCAAGCCACAGGCCAAGTACGTCGCGTTCCCCGTCGAGGTTCACCCCGAGAGCGACATACACCGGGCGATTCGCGACCTGGCTGTCACGGACTTTGATCACGATCGCGTCGATCAGCACGACGGCGTAGATCGGATCCAGGGGCCGGTGCTGCCACACCGTCATGTCCTCCACGATCCGGTCAGTGATCTTCGAGATCGTCTCCCTCGAGATCTCAGTCCCGTAGATCTCCAACAGGTGCGCCTGGATATCACCAGTCGTCAGGCCCTTCGCGTACAGGCTGATCACGTTCCCAGCGAGTCCGTCAAGGCGCCGTTGATGCTTCGGGACGGTGACCGGCACAAACGTCCCCGCACGATCCCGAGGGACATCCAACCGCACCTGCCCGATCTCCGTTGTCACCGTCTTCGCGGACGTGCCATTACGGTTGTTCCCACTGCCCCGGCCAGCGGGATCGTACGGCTCATACCCCAAGTGATCAGCCATCTCAACCTCAAGGCCGGTCTGCAGGACCTCTCTGACCATCGCCGTCAAAAGGCCGCCATCACCAGTCAACTCGACCCCATCAGCGCGGGCGCGAGCGACGAGCTGCTCAGCCCACGCCCGCATCCCAATCTCATCTGCCGGCCCCGAAATAGCCGGCAGATCCCCAGCCACCCCACCAGTACCTCCAGACATCACGTCGCTCCCTTCGCCAGCAGCCGAACGCTGCCAAGGCTAGTCAGAACACGCCGCTCACACAAAAAATCGGACAGTCCCCATGAAGGAGAAATACATATGCCGACGCCGTGGGCAAGGCTGCTGGTTTCCCGCCCAGTCGCTCGCGCTCTGACCGATCCCCGCAAGCCAGTAGCGTTGGTTGGGACTCCCACCTGGAACGAATCGGCCTCCCTTTTTGCAGCATCTAGCACCATTGAGGCCTCCCGACCCTACTGGACGGCAAGCAACCGCCCAGCGGCCCGCTCACCACTCTGGGCGGCGCCCCGGACGCCGGCAGCGGTCGTGTCGCCGCACGCCAGGATGCTGCAACCTGGCGGGTTGATCTCGTCGAAGTCCAGCGAACTGGTCGGCTCGGCGAAGCGCCACCGTTTCACCTGCGACCACGCTGGGGCCAGCGCACGCTCGCCAAGCAGGCGCGCGATTTCTGGGAGCGCGACGGCCAGTGCCTCCTCATCGGAGGAATCCAGAAGCGCTTCGCTCGCCTCGGCCGTCAGTCGGGCGACCACGGGGATTACCCCGTCGATTGGCGGTCGACCCTTGGCGGACTCGATGGCGAGAGATGCGAGGGGACTGTCCGGGATCGTCGCGAACCACCATTCGGGCTCGGGGAGGTTGACGCCGGCAATGACGACAACGCACGGGGCGTAGGTCACCCGTCGAAGCGCGGCAGCCCGGTCGCCACAGTCCGGGCTGCGATCAAGCAAATCGGCGGCTTGAGGAGCGGGAGCCGTGACGACCACAGCCTCAAAACTGCCGTGCGTGTTTCCTTGCTCGTCACCGACTTCGAATCCGCCAGCAGTGCCCCGGAGGGCAGCGACCCTAACCCCGAATCGAATATCGAGTCCTTCCGCCACGACCTTCGCCAGCCGTGTGAGGCCGAGAGGAAAGGCAAGAGACGCGCGGCTCGACTCGGATTGAAATCCACCTGTCGTAAGGCGACCCGACGGGCGGTCCATTGCGATGACCTCCGAAGCCAAGGCGGCGTTACCCTCAGGAACGCAGTCGCCGGGAAGGTCCGGGGTGCCGTGGTCGACGACGGTCTCCCCAACCCGCCGCGATGCGATCCGCCCGCCGAGCCCACGGCTCTTTTCAAAAATCACGACCTCCACCCCGCCGCCCTGCAGACGCTGGGCACACGTCAGCCCGCTGATTCCCGCCCCAACAATTGCTACCCGCATCCCGGACACCCACTCCCATCGAATTTCGGCGTGAAATCTAGTCGCTGCGCTCGACCGTTCGACCGGGGCGAGGCATGACTCTCAGGTGATTGAGACCGGTGCTCCCTCGCTCACCCGTCCAGGGGTGATGACGCTGGCATAGACGCGACTGGCCCCTGGGCCCCGGGAATGGTGCATCCGACCGAAATCGCCGTCGCTAAACCACCTGGCGTTCTGCGCGCACGGCGGCGAGAACTGTGAGACCTCGACGAGCACCTCTCCAATCGCTAAGCGCCGACCGGCAGTGACCGTTACCCAATCGACTCCAGAGATCGTGACGTTCTCGCCCGCGGACCCCGGAGCAATTGGATGCCCCTCTGCGGCGAACGCATCGATCTGCTCCAGCGACCAAATGCAAAGGGCCTGCCACGGGCGACCGTGGTGGCGTCGCGTCGCCTGGCGATCACCGACGATTCCGCGAAGGCCCACGTCGGCCTCGTGGATCGCTTGTTTCGGTACGCCGCCAAGAGATACCGCCAACTGGTGGACGCGCCCAGGTTTAGCGGCGGGCAGTGTCACGTGTTCCCGTTTTGCCGCACCACCCAGTGCGATGAGTGAAAGCGAGTGAGCGAGGAACGATTCAGCCTGAGCGTCAAACCATCCGCTCTGAGTCCCGAGGGAACGACCCAGCACGGCAACCATCCGCGCGGCTCCGGAGAGCGGGTCGTCAACGTCATGCTGGGCGAGGCGAGGCTGGAACGCGAGGAGTGCTGACCGTTGGGCGTTCAAATGTGGAATCGCCCACTCCGTGGCCTGCCCGCCGGTTATCTCCGACCACCAGCCTCCGAGACTCTTGATGGTGCCAAGGGCGTCCTCCGGGGTATAGATCATCAGTGGGAGACGTCCACAACAACGCGCGATGGGTTGCTGAGGCCGAGTACCCGAAAGCCCACGCGCTTCGACAACCCGGCGCCGAAGGTTACGACGCCCTCAAAGTCACCCGCCGCCGCAACTTCCCGCAGCGTTGGGAAGTTCGGCGTTAGGGTTCCGGTCCCGGCTTCGACACGAGTGAGCCGTTCGTGCGCGCGCGCTGGCTGGAAAACGATCTTCAGAACGCTGCTGCCTCGCAACGGGATAACGTCGCCCGATCCGTCCTGTTCAAGCCGCGGGACGTACTCCACCCGGTAGCCCGGCCGGCCCCCAGCAAAGCGAAACACGATGCGATCAAAGGTTGGATGCGCCGCGACACGCACGCTGAGAAACTTCGGCTGATTCGCGGCCCCGGCAGCCTGTTTGGGCGCCGTGGTAAACGCAGGTAAGGCGAGCGCCGTCGGGACGACCGCGAGGGCGCCGAGAGCGACGATCAGGAGTGGCTTCATCGTTCCTCCGTTGGGGTAGGTTCAGCGTAGTGCCGAACGCGACCGAAGGCCAGATCCGAAACGGCTCAGCCG
>JAYTQG010000133.1:0-1849 GCA_043746815.1 Thermoleophilia bacterium
GGTCTGGTCATTCGATCGAGACTTCAACCGGTTCGCCGGCCTTACCGCACACGTCCCGACATAGAACGGGCGAGGCTATCCGCCTACGGTAGGGCGCTCTTGCTGGGGCTACCGTCGACCGTCCGCGTCGGGTATGTCGACATATGAGAAGAGCAGGATCCCGACGCGCACGGGGGAAGACTCAAGGATGGACGGCCAGTACACAAGGATTCGCTTCGGGCGGTCCGACGTGCAAAGGCAGCCGACGAGGTTTCAACCCTGCAATCGGACTTCAGAAAGCGCCAACGGTGAGGTGCCCGACGGTCCGCCCACCAATCTGAATCCGACGCTTGCCTCCGGCGAGGATGAGGACCACCCTCCGAAGCGATCGCGGCGCAAGCCGTTGCGTTATGACGACCCCCGGACGGACGGTGATGCGAATCCGTAGCGGCCGGGGTGTTCTGTTCTGCAGCGTCAACGTGACAGGGCCCGCCGCGAGAACCGTCCCGGGGAGGGACGTACGACTGCCGAAGATGATGGTGACCGTCGTAGGGCGCGCGACACCGGTCGTCGTGGGCGCCGGCGCGACGCGCGGTTCCTGAGTCGGAGTGTCCTCGGAGGTCGTCGGGGGCGGAGACGGGGATGAGGAGGATGGTGCATTCCCGACGGCACTGCTGACAAACGCGGCAACGTCGGCGATTTGGGTTTCGCTCAGCGCGTCACGGAACGAAGGCATGCCCCCGCTACCGGTCATCACCTGATTCTGAACCTTGTCGAATACGGGCTTCCGCATATCAAGATTTGGCCCGCGCACTCCTGTCGCTCCGGCCGCGGCCAGGGTGTGACAGCCGCAGCTCATCGAGAAGATGACCTTCCCCTGCTCCGGGTCGCCGGTAGTCGGCAGGGCGGCTGCGGACGTGACGGTGGCGATCGAAGCGATCGCCAGTGCAACGGCGTAAGTCCGGGCGCCCATCCCGCGACGCTCCCAGAGGCGAGCCGCTTCGACAAGGGCTCTCTGGCGTCAGTTACGGACCCTTGACAACATCAACGCGAAGTTTGCGAACGGCGTGTCCTGCTCTCCCAGGCCCTGGCCTCGGCCGGGACCCGAGCGCGCAGGCAGAATAGGTTGTCGCGATCGAACGCGTCGACAACCCTGACCGACAAACGCCATCAGGGCCGACCCGCTGCAAGCGAGGCGGCAAGCGCCGTGTCCAGTCAGTGGTTGTGCCACATAGATTCATCTGCCACAATCGGCCTTATGGCAGATAGGACGGTGATGGAGACAATCGTGGTCGGTCGGCAAGGTCGCGTCGTGATCCCTGCGGGCGTGCGGCGCGATATGGGCATCGGCGAAGGTGATCGTTTGACCGTTCAGCGCGACGGTGAGCGGCTCGTCCTCGTTCCTCAGGTCAGCGAGGTCGCCGGAATACGTGGAATGTTCAAGCATCTCGGCGACGGGCATGTTGTCGATGATTTGATCGCGGATCGTCGTCGAGAAGTAGCGAACGAACCGGGCGTGTGAGCCGGCCCACGGTCGTTCTCGATGCGTCGGCGATCCTGGCATTCCTTTTTGAGGAACCGGGCGCGGAGACCGTTCAGAGGTCCGTGAGTCGCGGACTCGTCTCGGCCGTCAACTGGGCCGAGGTTGCCCAGGCGTGTCTTACTCGCGGCGCCGATCCGGTGGCCGCACGGAGCGCACTCAGCAACGTTGGTTTGGAAATTGTCCCGCTCCATGTGACCGTCGCGGAGGCCGCAGCGGCGATGCGAGAAGCGACTCGCCCGTTCGGACTCTCTCTCGCCGACCGGTGCTGCCTCGCGCTCGCCGCAAGCTACGACCTACCGGCGCTGACCACCGACGGAGCTTGGGCAG
>JAYTQG010000134.1:0-9436 GCA_043746815.1 Thermoleophilia bacterium
CGGTTGCGCGTTCGTGAACGGCGAGCGCGAGGCAATTCAACGGCGGACACTTCGCGTCCTGTTCGTGGCGCAGATGTTCAGTGGCGCTGGTCTCGGTGCTGGCGTTGCCGTTGGCGCGCTGCTCGGCGAGGACATGATTGGCGGCCGCGGGTACGCGGGCCTGCCAGCGGCCCTGTTCACGATTGGTTCGGCGCTCGCGGCCTGGTACGTCGGCGCCCTGTCCCAGAGAGCTGGCAGGCGCCCGGGGTTGTCGCTGGGGTACGGGATTGGCGCGCTCGGCGGCGCGGGCACCGTCATCGCAGCGGCGATTGACAGCGTCCCGCTGCTCATCATCTCGCTCTTCGTCTACGGCTCGGGAACGGCCACCAACCTGCAAGCCAGATACGCCGGAGCCGACCTCGCCGACCCGGCACGCCAAGGCCGGGCGATTAGCACGGTTCTCGTCGCGACCACTCTTGGCGCGGTGATCGGGCCGAACTTGGTGGAGGTCACCGGTTCATTCGCGGCGCACCTCGGCATTAACCGGCTCGCTGGCCCGTTCATGCTGTCGACGGTCGCCTATGCAATTGGAGGATTGGTGGTCGCGATCTTCCTCCGACCGGATCCACTCCTCATCGCTCGCCAAACCACCTCGGCGTCAGATGCTCGCGCGGACGTCTCGCGGCTCGCTCCCGAACGGTCGCGGGCCGTCCGTCTCGCGGTCCTCGTGCTCGTGACCTCGCAGCTCGTCATGCTCGCCGTCATGACCATGACGCCGGTGTACATGCGCGATCACGGCCATCCGTTGTCCGCGACCGGCCTCGTGATTTCGCTTCACATCGCGGCCATGTTCTTTCCGTCGCTGGTGACGGGCGTCCTGGTCGATCGGATCGGAGCGCGACGGGTCATGTCGCTGGCGGCCATCGTATTCGCCGCAGCCGGGAGCGCCGCCGCCGCGGCGCCTCCCCAGTCGACGGCGGCCCTTGGGGTTGCGCTCGTGCTGCTTGGCCTTGGCTGGAACCTCGGGGTCGTCGGCGCGACCGCGCTTCTGACCAGCTCAGTTCCGCTGGATGAACGTGCAAAGACTCAAGGCGCGGCGGATGTCGCGTTGGCCCTCTCCGGTGCCGCCGGAGGATTCGGGAGCGGCGTCGTCGTCGCCACGTCGAGCTACGCGGTCCTCTCCTTGGCGGGCGGGCTCGTGGGCCTTGCGATTCTCCCCATCCTGGTTGCGCTCAAGCCCAGGGGTGGGGGCGATTCCGAGGTTCCGCTCCCTCAGACGTAGGGGAGCGGAACCCCCGACCCTCGGGGCGACCTGGTCGATCTCACAGTCGTGGTACGGATGGGACCCAGTGGCGTATTCACACGCAAACTCGCCACCCGTTGTGGAATCCCGACGGGTCAGGACAAGGCGTTCCCGTGGATTGGACGCCGTCTATCCCGTGGATTGGTCGCACACGTTTCCCGTCACGAAGCCGGATCGCTACCGAATGACCACAAAACGGGACGTCGTTGATCGGATGCCAGCGGCGTCTGCTGGGGTCTGAACGGCACCACTCCTGATGTGGAATCAGCCCCGGTCTTTGTTCGACCGTTACTGCCGTTGTATCCCGTCAGGTCGTGAGCCCGGCTTCGGCGTTCACCCAGTACCGGCGAGGGCGCGCGTTCTCGGCAGCGTCGTGCCTATCCGTGTAGGGCCGGTCAGGCGGGCGAGTCAACACCATCGGGGAGCGGTGCTGGCAATTGGGTGGCGAAGGACCAGATACGACCCTCGGGATCGGACACGCTGTATTCACGCTGGCCGTAGGGCTGGTCGATCGGCGGATAGAGGATCCTCGCGCCCGCAGCCGCGGAGCGCGCGTGGTGTGCGTCAACATCATCAACAAATACGTTCAACATTCCCGACGCCGCGCCGAGTTCCGCGACGCCGCGCAGGCCGTACTCCGGGCTGACGCGATGCAGCCAGAGCGCTTCCCCATCGAGTGACACCTCGGCGTGCGCGACCTCGCCGTCATCGTCGCGGTGCACGCCACCTGAGGTGAAACCAAGGACGTCAACAAGGAAGTCGTGTGCCGCGCCGATGTTGGCGTACACCAGGATCGGGACGATGCGCTGTGTCCTCGCCGTCATGCACGCAACCCTATCCGCTCGCAGATTCTCGTCAAACGTCTGCCAAGAAGCATCCGAACAGGCGCGGCGATCCTCACGGCCCGGCTCCTGTCGGCTTTGATTCGACCTACCAGCTGAACAGCGAGTGCGCTGACTCCGAGGAACTCATCCACACTTTTCGGCGAGACAGCGTCATGACGTTCCGCACTGCTCGAATGGCCTGCCAGTCTGCCGGGACACGTCACGCGCGAGCGGTCAGGTCTACGCTCCTGGTTGAACGCATCGACTGTCGGGAGCTTCATGACGTTTACTCGGATCACTGGGCGAGCCGATCAGATGGGTGGCGTTCCGTGTATCCGGGGTTTGCGTATCCCGGTCGCGACGGTGGTCGCGATGGTCGCCGACGGGATCAGTGAGCACGAAATCCTGGATGACTACCCGGACCTTGAAGCTGCGGATATCCGGGAGGCACTGCACTACGCAGCCGAGGCGGTTCGTGAACGCGAACTGCCGCTGGCCCAGGCTGGGTGAGGTTCCCCCTCGACAACGCACTCTCGGTGCGTGTCGAGGAGCCCTTGTGTGACAAGGGACACGACGCGATCCATGTTCGGGACGAGGGGCTACCTTTCGCCAAAACCAAAAGGCCGCTTCTGGTTGCGAACCTCCCGGCGGTCTTGAAGGACCTTCTCGCCGGATGTGTCGTGATCATCGAATCGGATCGTCTTGCGTAACGTAGGTGATACACTGCGACAGGCGACGACGCCAACGCGGGCGAAAGGAGTAGCCGTGTCGAACGACACGAAGTCCGCGAGTGACTACCTCGAAGAGCGCCTCAAGGATCCCGAGTTTCGTGCGGCCTACGAGCGGGGCAAGCGGGAGATCGCAATCGTCGACGACCTCGTCAACCACCTCGAGGCCCTCCGCGACGACAAAGGCCTCAGCAAAGCGATGCTCGCCCGGATGATCGGCAAGAACCCCTCGGCAATTCGCCGACTCCTCACTGCCTCGGGCAACCCAGAGCTACGAACCGTCGTTGCCCTGGCCGATGCCCTGGACGCCGACGTTATCGTAGTGCCCCGCGGTGACCGCGCCCGGCGGGGTGGGGCTGACAAGTCGGCGTGAGCCGGGATCGATACCAATCGCCCGCGTGGGGAATCGTCTTCTACCAGGACGCGCACGGAAACGTCCCCGCCCGCCAGTTCCTCGACGCCTGCCCAGTGAAGGTCGCAGCGAAGGTCCTCGCGGTCCTCGACGCCGTACGGGCAGCGCCGCCCCAGCATTCAGTGGCAGCGGACTGTGGGAGGCGATGCGCGGCACGATGAGCGGCTTCTACGAAGTACGCGTCACCGGACCCGGCCGATCCCACTACCGACTCTTTTGCCTCCTCGAAAACGGTGACCAGTCACACCTCGACGCCTGCGGCTTCGCCGGGCCCCGCATCGTCCTCATCGACGGAGGCGTCAAAGCGAACGCGGCGCTCTTCGCCGACGCCTACTACGAGGACGTCCAGCGCAAAGAGACCGCCTACCGCGCCACCACGCCTCGATCGATCGCATAGCCCAGCCACGGGGTGTTCTCGCTTGACGTGGGAGAGAAATCTCCAGCACAGGTCGGCGTCTACAGGCTGTACCGGCTCGACATTGGGTTTGCGTCCGAACCAGAACCTGTTAAGGCGTTCGCAAGATTCGGGGGGCTAGACTGCCCCGCATGAGATCGAATCGACGTCTAGGTATCGCGGCGCTCGTTCTGGGCGTGCCTGCGACCATTGCGCTTTCGGGTTGCGGCGCTGGCGGAGCTTCGAAGGCCACCGCGGCCTCGGACACCCCCGTCAAGTTCTCGCAGGTCCAGCAGGTCTTCAACACTCACTGCACGAGTTGCCACCCTTCCGTGAACGGGGCGCTGAACCTCACGGCGGGCAAGTCCTACAAGGCGCTCGTCGGCGCTGGTGCCGTCGAAGCTCCGGGCCAGGTCCGCGTTGTCGCCGGGGATCCCAAGCGGAGTTTCCTGCTGACCAAGATCGCTGGCGATCCATCGCTCGGTGACATTCCGCCGATTGGTACTCGCATGCCTCCTGGGCAGCCCGCCATTCCTGCGGCCGAGATCGAGCTTGTCCGCAACTGGATCGCCCAGGGCGCGAAGAATGACGCTGGCGCGACGGTCTCTGCGAACCGTGTTCCCGTTGACGCATCCATCCCGACCTTCACCGGTGCCGCGAAGGCCGTCGTTGAGACCGGTACCGGAACCGTTACCGGCAAGATCGTCGACCAGCGTGGGAAGCCGATCGCGGGGGCAGTCGTGACGCTGCTCCTCAAAGGGGCCGAGTTTCCCGATGGGGAAGAGCACGTCCGCGCCGAGCTGACCGACGCCGCCGGTCGCTACTCGATGCCGAAGGCTCCGCTCGGTCGTATCGAGCTGAAGGCCTACGCGCCGCAGCACCTCTACGTCGCACGGATCTTCGAGGTCGCCGACGGGCAAACCGTGAATGCTGACTTCGGACTGCCGGACCGGCAGATCCCGAACCCGGTCGTCTCGGCTCCCCGTGTTCAGCGCATCGGTGCGGGTACGCGACTCTCGATGATCCAAAAGGGCTTCTCGCTCGATCGCAACTACAGCGTCGCGGTCAATGTCGCTGCCCACAAGGTGTTCGAACTCCGCGCACCGAAGAACGAGACCCGCGAGGGCAAGTGGGTGCGAAACCTGCCGACGCCATACAAGGGACGATGGATCTTCTTTGCGACGGACGAGACATGCAACACCAGCGAATTCATGGTCGTCGGTGGGGCCTCGCCCTCACCGCGGCGCTAGCCCTTCTCACGGGATGCGGGAGCACCGAGCGCGTGTCGTTCTCGGGCGACGTCCAGCCGATCTTCGACAACAAGTGCACGTCATGTCATCCGGTCAGTTTTCCGCAATTGGACCTGCGCCGCGGCCGGTCGTATCGACAACTCGTCGGAGTTGGAGCCTCGAACGATTCAGCCTTCACGCGTGTGGTCCCAGGGAATCCGGACTACTCGTGGCTGATTGTCCACGTCCCCGACCCGCGTCTGGTCGGCCTGCTCAGTCCGATGGAGTCCGCCACGATCCGCCGGTGGATCAGCGAAGGTGCACCGGACAATTGACGGGTCGCCCCACATGAGTACGGCACCGAAACTCGCCCTACCCGAAATTCGCGGTCCGATCGCTGACCTCCCCCAGGAGCTCTACCTGGAGGTCACGAATCGCTGCAACCTGCTCTGCACGACGTGCCCGCGGACGCACATGGAGGTCGAGCCGCCGGCCGACCTCAGCCTTGAGCGCCTGATCGCGATCACCGCCCAACTTCCAGTCATCCGGCGTGCCCTGCTTCACGGGATCGGCGAGCCGCTGATGCACCGCGAACTGCCGGCGATCATCAGCCACCTGGTGGGTCGCGGCGCATGGGTGGTCTTCAACACCAACGGCACCCTGCTTGACCAGCGTCGCGGCGACGCGGTCACTGAGGCCGGGCTCTGTGAGCTGCGCGTCTCGTTTGACGCCGCCACGCCGGAGACCTTCCTGAAGGTCCGCGGCGCGAATGCACTGCCCAAAATCCTCCGCAACGTTGAGGCCTTCACCTCCCGGCGACTCGCCCGCGGTGAGGACCAGCCGCTTGTCTCGATCTGGGCGACCTGCCTTCGCGAGAACCTGGAAGAGATGCCAGCGCTCGTTCGCATTGCCGCCGAGGTTGGTGTGCGCCGGGTCAACCTTCAGCGCCTGGTCTACAACGGCATTGGTCTCGCGGTCGCGGAGCAGTCCGTTTACCGCGACCTTGAGGATCGCCAGCTTGAGATCCTCAGCGAGTGTCGGGCGGTGGCGGATGAGGTTGGCGTGGAGTTGATCGGTAGCGGTGGATCGTCAGGCGAAGGGGCCGTCGGCGGGGGGCAGGAGGTCGAAGAGCAGGCTTGGCGCGGATGTCGCCGTCCCTGGAAGGTGCTGTACCTCACGGCCAACGGCAACGTTCTCCCCTGTTGCATGGCGCCCTTCGCCACGACGGACTTCCCGGCGATCACCCTTGGCAACGTCGAGCGTGACGGCGTCGCCGAGACCTGGAACGGACCGACGCTGCAGAGCTTTCGTACGCGCCACCAGAGCGACAACCCGCCCGTGCCCTGCGCCCCGTGTGGATCGGCGTGGAGCCTGTGAGGTCCGCCCGGCCTCGCACAAGGCTCGCACCCATGTCGGCCGATGCCCGGACCGCGGTGGTCATCCCTGCACTGAATGAAGCGGTCGCCCTTGCGGAGCTACTGCCCGCGCTACTCGCCTGCGGGGTCGGTGAGGTGATCGTCGTTGACGGAGGATCCACCGACAACACCGTCGCCGTCGCCGAGGCCGCTGGTGCCCGCGTCATTGTGGAGCCCCGGCGCGGGTACGGACAGGCCTGCGCGAGCGGTGCCGCCGCGACCGATGCCGAGGCCGTCGCCTTCATGGATGGCGATGGCAGTGACGACCCCGCGGAGTTGATGCGGGTTCTCACACCCGTTCTGGCTGGCCGTGCTGCGCTCTGCCTCGGTGCCCGCAACCCCTCCGAAGCCGACGCGATGACCGGGCCGCAACGCCTCGGTTCCCACCTGGTCGCCATGCTCGTTCGCCTGCGCTACCGCGTCCAGGTCTCGGATGTTCCCTCACTCCGGGCCATTCGGGCCGACACGCTTGCCAACCTTCAGATGCGCGAGATGACCTACGGCTGGCCGACCGAGATGATCGTGAAGGTGGCGCGCGCTGGCCTTGGCATCGAAGAGGTTCAGGTGAACTACCGCAGCCGTCGCGGCGGGGTCTCCAAGGTTGCGGGTCAGCTCGGCCCGTCCGTACGCGCTGGCATGAAGATGCTCGCCGTGGCGGTCCGCTCGTGACCGGCACCGTTCTGATCGTCGCGAAGGCCCCCACGGCGGGGCGCACGAAGACACGACTTGTTCCGCCGCTCAGTCACGATGAGGCCGCCGCGCTTCAGACCGCGATGCTGCTGGACACGATCGACGCGTGTCGACACGAGTGCGACCGTGTGGCGCTCCTGCACCCGGCCGGAGACGACGACGCCCTGCGCGCGCTCATCCCCGGAGGGATCGAGTGTGTCGCCCAGGGTGGCTACGGGCTCGCTGGCGCACTGAGCACAGCGATCGAAACGCACACGGAGTCCGGGCCGGTCCTGATCGTCTCCTCCGACATTCCGGGAGTCCCTGAGGGCGCGATCCGCGAGGCCTTCAAAGCCCTTACAGATGGTTGCGATGTTGTGTTCGGCCCGGCGGCCGACGGCGGCTACTGGCTGATCGGAATGCGCGAGACACACCCGGAGGTCTTCTCACGGATCCCGTGGTCGACGCCCGCCTGTCTCGCGGTCACGCTCAAGCGGTGCGCCGAGACGGGACTCCGCGTTCATCAGGTGGCCGAGTGGCGGGATGTCGACACCTTGCTTGATCTCTCACTGCTTGCGTTTGCTCCGCTTGGCCCCGCCGGAGTGCGTACGAGTGCTCAAATTGAGGACTTCGTCTCCGCCCGGCGCGTTCCCCCGCCGCCGTGGCGACGGCCTACGGGAAGCGGCCGCCTGCTGCTGTCCACACCGTGGCGAAGCATGCTGGACGACGACCTCTCCGAGCCAGACGGAAGCGTGTCCACCTACAGCTACGCCGCGGTGCCGCGCGCGGTATTCGTCGTCCCCGTCACAACGGATGGCGAGGTGCTGCTGGTCCGCCAGTACCGACACCCCGTGAGGGACTGGACGCTGGAGGTTCCTGCGGGGTCGGTCGCTGACGGGGAGTCGGCGTTGGAAGCCGCGCGTCGTGAACTTGCCGAGGAAGTCGGTGGCCACGGTGGCCAGTGGCGCAGCCTGACGACCTTCTACTCGTCCAGTGCCCACCTTTCACTCCGCTCCGAGGCGTTCCTTGTCACTGACGTCGAGGTTGGCACCGCCCGTCCCGACGCTGATGAGGACATCGAGATCGTCCGCATGCCAATCAGTGAGGCGTTGGCACTTGCGCGAACGGGCGGCTTTGCCGAAGGGCAGACGGCCCTTGCGATCCTGCTTGCAGCCGAGCACCTCCAACCGACGCCCACTGACACGATGCCAACAACAACTGCGAAGCAGGGATCACGATGACGGGTAGTGCACGCGTCCCCTTGGTTGGGCGCGACCAGGCGGGACTACTGATCCGGGGGTTGTATCCCCCCGACGCTGATGCCTCCAACATCACGAAGGCACTTGCGAACTCGCCCGACACCCTGGCGAAGCTCGCTCCGCTGCTCGGTCAGGTGATGAACGCGACCACTATCGACGCGAACACCAAGGAACTGGTCGTACTGCGGGTCTCGGCCCGCAACCGCTGCAGCTACTGCATCCCCACCCACGAAGCCGTCGCCGCGCGGATGGGTATCGACGCCGGGGTCATCGGCCCGGTCGCCTCCGGGGGCCCGGTTAACGGTGCCCTCGACGAGCGGAGCGCCGCCGTCGTGGAACTCTGCGACCGGCTTGTGGCCGACCCGTCCAGCGTGGACGACGCGCTGATGGAGCGCCTGCACGTTCACTTTGAGGACCACGAGATCGTGGAGCTGACGGTACTGGCGGGTGCGATCACGCTCCTCAACTACGTCGCCTCGGCCTTTTCCGTGCCGCTCGACCCTGCGAATGTACCGCGAGCATGAGCATCGAACCCGACATCACCGCAGCGATCGACTCCGGGCGCCTCGGCCCGCGCCTCTGGCTGTACTCGAACTACCACTGCAACCTTACGTGCGGTTACTGCCTCACGGAGTCCTCCCCGACCTCCGAGCGCCGCGAGTTGGATGCCTCCGCGATGCGCCAGCTTGTCGACGAAGCTGCTGAACTCGGCTTCCGCGGCATCGGCATCACGGGCGGCGAACCGTTCCTGCGTGACGACCTTGCGGGCCTTGCCGGAGAGTTCTCGAAGACGCTGCCCGTGTTGGTACTCACCAATGCGACGCGCTTCAGCGGCCCGAACATTAGTCGTCTTGATCCCATCGTTGATCGTGATGTCACGCTTCAAATCTCGCTCGACTGGGCCGATCCGGACCCGAACGACGCGATGCGGGCGCCCCACAACTTCGCGCGCGTCACCGACGCCATCCCGCGCCTCTTGGAACGCGGGATCGGGGTGCGCGTCGCGACGACCGTGTACGGACAGTCCGACGCCGAGATCGACCGGGTTTCGGAACTGGTCGCCTCACTGGGCGTCGCCGAGGAGGACCACGTCATTCGCCCGACGATCCACCGGGGCCGGGCGATCGAGGCAGAGATGGGGGAGCTGGCGACCATCAGCGACCTCCCCGCCGAGGCAACCGTCACCGTGGACGGACTCTTCTGGAGTCCATTCGCCCCCACGAT
>JAYTQG010000135.1:0-1840 GCA_043746815.1 Thermoleophilia bacterium
GGCCAAGTGTTCGTCACCGAAGCCCAGCGCGTCCAGATGGACCCACGACTGCTGGTTGCGATCACCGGCGCCGAAACCGCCTTTGGGACCTATGGACCGTCCCAGGCAATCCACAACCCCTTCGGCCTCGGACCGGGCATCAACTACGGCGACTGGCAGGGAGCGATTGCCGCTGCGGTTCGGACCCTCGGTGGTTCGCTCTACAAGGGTTCCGGACACGTCACCATCGGGACGATCCAACCGGTCTGGGCTCCCGGAGCGGCGGCGAACGATCCGAATGGTTTGAACCTCAACTGGCAAGCGAACGTCAGCAAGTTTTACACCGAGCTTGGTGGAAACCCCGCGGCGAGCGTGTTCGCCGATGCGTCGGCGCCCACGGGAATCACGTCAAGTGCCGTCCAAGCGGTCACCGCCGGTACCGTGGCCCAGTCCGTTGCGACTGGCGTGGCGGTCCCCGTCGTCGGAGGCGGTTCTGGCGTCGGCCCGTCGGCTGCGAATGACGCAATTGGCTTCATGGGCCTCGCCTACATTTGGGGCGGAGCAACTCCTGCCGGGTTCGATTGCAGCGGCCTTGTCCAATATGTCTACGGCAAGCGGGGGGTCGTGCTGCCGCGCGTCGCGGAGGACCAAGCCAAGGTCGGAATCCCCGTGGCGCCGCAGGATCTCCAGGCCGGGGACGCGCTCTTCTTTGCCGATCCGACCGGCTACATCCACCACGAGGGCCTTTACCTCGGCGGCGGCATGTTCATTCACTCCCCGCATACCGGTGACGTCATCAAGATCTCCTCGCTCTACGAGGACTACTACGCCACCCAGTACGCCGGGGCACGCCGCTACTAACGCGCCACCGACCTACCGGCGGGGGACCTTCGCCCCAACATCGGTTAGAATGACCCAATGAGTGACGACCGCTGCGATCTCCTTTGCCTTGATCTTGAGCGTGCAGAGCAGGCGCGAGCCGGATTGGTGCCTGAAGGGATGGCGAGGACAGCCGCCTCCCGAGCCGGAGCCCTCTCAGATGCGACGCGCCTTCGCGTGGCGGGGGCACTGTCTGCAGTCGGTGAACTCTGCGTATGCGACGTGGCGTGGGTGATCGGCCGCTCCGACAAACTCGCCTCACATCACCTGGGCGTTCTGCGGACCTCGGGCCTGGCAGAATCCCGCCGAGCGGGCAAGGTCGTCTTCTATCGCCTGACCCCCACCGGGCGTGACCTGCTGGATTTGGTGCTTCAACCGGACCGCGCGGGAGCCGACCGATGAGCACAAGTGGACTGCTCCCGATCATCGGCCGACCAGTGCCAGCCGCAGCTGAACGTGAGCGGCTCATGCGGCGGGCGCGTCTCCTCGCGTGGGCCGGGATTGCGTGGCACGTCATCGAGTTCGCGATCGCGTTCGCAGCGGGAATCGCGGCATCATCCATCGCACTTGTCGGTTTTGGGGTCGACTCACTGATCGAAGCGGCGGCGGGAATCGTGGTTGTGTGGCTGTTTGCTTCACCGCGGGCGGGTTCAGCCGCGGCAGAGCGTCTCGCCGGGCGACTGATCGCTGCGAGTTTCTTCCTCCTGGCTGCCTACATTGGCCTGACCGCTGGCCACTCCCTGCTGACGGGTCAGGAGCCGGGAGCGAGTTGGGTCGGCATTGGCCTTGCTGCCTTCACCGCTCCAACGATGCCACTCCTCGCGCGGATGAAGACCCGCCTTGGGAGAGCCCTCGGCTCGGGTGCCGCTGTGCGCGAGGGCGGGCAGACCATGCTGTGCGCCTACCTTTCCGTCGCGCTCCTCATCGGCCTCGGGGCCAACGCGCTGCTCGGCTGGTGGTGGGCGGATCCGATCACCGCGCT
>JAYTQG010000136.1:0-9382 GCA_043746815.1 Thermoleophilia bacterium
TTATTGATCCGGCGATGGTGACGAGGTCGGCGTTGCAGAACGCGGCGTCGATCGCGAAGAACATCATCACCACTGAATGCGTCATCGTCGACAAGCCCGGCGACGAGGGCGGCATGGGCGGCGGAATGCCGAACATGGGTGGCATGGGCATGTAGCGCCTGCTGGCGCTTCGGCGTCACAAGGTGGGTTTCACCGACGGGCCGTTCCGCGCAAGGTGCGCAGGGCGGCCCGTCACGCATTGTGCGTGAGCCAGGTTCCACCGGAACGGCTCAGGATGTCACGCACAATGACCGATGCTTACCTATGAAACGTCCCCGCTCCCGGGGGCGCGTGGCCATGGACGGCTGAGGAGAGCGCGTTGGAACCTGCACGGAAGCGTGGTTCGGATGGAATGTCGGCGATCGAAGTCCTCGTATCGCTGGTCATTTTTTCCATCGTGGCGACCGGACTTGGTGCTGCCATGGTGCAGGCCAACAACTGGCTGAGCTCGGCAAAAGTCGAGAGCGGGGCGAACAACATCGCCCAGGGCGAGCTCGACAGCATCAAGCGTCGCGCCTACAACGAGATTGGGATCGTCGGCGGTAACCCGAGCGGCTCCCTCACGGCCAGCGAGGTGAAGACCGTTGGCGTTAACCGCTACACGATCACCCGCGCGATCGTCTACGTGGACGATCAGGTCACCGCAGGAGCCCACAGCGAGGCCAACTACAAGAAGGTCACCATCACCGTCGATCCTCCCGGCCGTGGCAAGACGGTGACGCAAACGTCGATCGTTGCGCCGCCATCGTTCGAGTCGATCGACGGCAAGGCGATCGTCGGGCCGACCATCGTCGATGCGGCGGATCCCTCAATCACAATTCCTGAGGTCAGCGTCAACCTGACGCTCACCGGCGGCGGGGGCTTCAACCGCACCGACAAGACTGACGTGGCTGGCAGGGCCAGCTTCCCGTCACTTGCCCCGACCGGCGTTGGCCAGCAGTACAAGCTCGCGCTGACGAAGCTTGGCTACAAGGTGAAGGCTGGCGAGACGCTGGCCCAGAGTCTGACCACAGGTCAGGTCTGGCGGCCAACCATCAAGATGGAGCGCGACGCCGGCGCGAAAGCGGTTCTCGTCGACGCCGGTGGTCAGGCCTTCGCCGGACCCGCGAAGGCGACGCTGACGCTCCCCGACGGAACGAAGAAGACTCAAGCAACCGCGGGCAGCGCGACCACCTTCACAGGATTTGGGGCATCTGCAGCCTCATTTCTGATGACCGCCGAAAGCGATGACGGTTGTGCAAGCGCAACCAGCGTCTCGAGCTCGGTGCCAGCCCCAGGCGACGCGAACAACACGCACGTGTTCACCCTCACCATGGCCGCCGCGCCATCGATGACGATCACGGTCGAGGACACAACCGGCAAGCCGATCGGGGGAGCCGCGGTGAAGGTCGATACCACCAGCTACGTCGCATCTCCGACCGGTGATGTTCAGGTCTGCCTGGACGCAGGTCCGCACAGCATCACCGCTGGTGCAGTCGGCTACAGCCCATCTCCGGCGTCGCTCACGACCACGTCGACGAGCGGAACGGTGACGCTGCGACTCGCAGTCGGGTCTGACGCCTGCTCGGTCACCATCCGCGGCGTTGCCGGTACCGAGGGCAAGGACGTTGAGGTCTTCGCGGACGGCTACTACGCAACTCCGACGAAGGGTCCGACCCATCAGATCATGGGGTCCATCGACCCGAACGACCGCTCGTTCACGGCAACAGGGCTCATCGTTGGCCAGGACTACTACGCGCGGGTGAAAGATGCGTCCGGCAACTGGACCGCGAACACCTCCCAGGTCTTGCAGTGTTCAACTGCCGGGCAGAACGTGGACCTGACCTCTCCGCAGGTGGCTCCGTGACGCGCCGCGCGAACCAGGCACGGGGTTTCACGATTGTGGAACTCCTCGTCGGAATCATCCTCGTCTCAATCTTCTCGGTCGGGCTCTACGCGTCGCTGGTGTCTGGCTTCCAGATCTTCAGCGGCCAACAGACCCAAGGCAGCGCCCAGGCAGACGCTCGGATCACGGCTGGTCGCTTCACCCGTGAGGCTCGCCAAGCGGTAAGCCCGGGTGGCGGCGTTCCGGCGATTCTGAGCCTTGCCAACGATGACATCGTGATGTTCGTCGACAACGCGCGCGCCGCCACGGCGACCGTTCCGCGGCCGAGCAAGGTTCGCTACCACCTGGTGGCTGGAAACCTGGTTCGCGAGTCGGCACCCGCGATCGGAGCAACGGCTCCGTTCACCTACGGCGGCTATGTGACCACGGACACGGTGGCGAGGGGGCTTCTCAATACCGCCAGTCAGCCGATCTTCAAGGCAGTCGACCGCGCGGGAGCACCGCTCGGAAACCCGATCACCGGTGCGCGGGCCGCCTCCATTGGGACGATCACCTTGCGTCTGATCCTGAAACAGAAGACCCAGAACGCGAACACAACCACGGAGATCACGACCGATGTCACACCTCGCAATCGCTAAGCCGCCGCAGCACCGCCACGCGGGACAGGCCCTGGTCGCGACACTGGGGGTTGCAACGCTCCTCGGCATCGTCGCCGCGATTGGCCTGCAGGTCGCCGAGGGCTCCAACTCCGGCGCGGCAAAAGAGGGTCGTACCGACCTCGCACTTCAGGTCGCCGACGCCGCGGTCAACCTCTACATCTCGCGGATGCAGAGCGACGAGGGCTACTACGGCCACTTCACCGACCCTGCTGAGGATCCACGGGTACTCGCCGACGGTTCGACCGTCGCGCCGGGTTCGGCCACTACGGCCGGGGACACATGGACCTATCCGGCCGGTCAGCCCCAGAACTTCACTCAGACGATCCAGAACGCCCGTTTTGGGGCCGCGACATACAACGTGCGCATCACACCTCCCACGGGCGCCCAACCACTAACCATTCTCGCGACTGGGAAAGTGGGCAAAGAGATGCGGAGCGTGCAGGCGCAGATCGCCCCCGGTTCGATCGCCGACTTCCAGATGGTGTCCGATCAGTACATCGCCTACGGCAGGCCCGCCACGACGGACGGCAAGATCTACAGCAACGCGGGCATTGGCTTCTACGGACACGCCTTGGAGCAAATCTTCGCTCGCGACCAGGTGGCGGACTGCAGCCGCTGCGACCGGGGGTTCTTTGACAAGGACAGCACCCCCAATTTTGACAGTCAGTTTCCGGACCCGATCGACTTCAGTCGGTTCACGCGCTCGACGTTGGATGTCAAGCAGGCTGCACAAGCCGGTGGCGTCTACCTGAACGGTGCTGGAGTCCGCGGCTGGTTGCTTCAGTTCCTGGCCAACGGAACGTTCAAGGCGTGGCCGATCAGCGGCGGCGTCGACCTGGCCAAGCGGATGGGAACGCTTGGCGCTCCACAGACGTATCCAGTCCCTGGCAATGGAGCGATCTACAGCGAGCAGGACGTGGTTGTCTCTGACGCCAGCGGGACGCGTGACGCGCTCGGCGGCGGAGGGCAACGCGATTCCGTCGTCCGTGGTGCGGCAACCGTCGTCAGCGCGAACAACCTCTACATCGGCGGAAACATCGCCTACTCCCAGCCAGCGCCGCCGCGAAGTGACGTCCTCGGCATGGTGGCGACGAACAACCTCAACATCGCCGAATACACCCCGCACGATCTCCTGCTGTACGGCGCGACGATTTCACAGGCGGGTCGGACGGAGTCGAGCCCGACATCGCCGAATCACACGCACGGAACCTTGACCGAGTACATGTCCACAGCGACCAAGCGCGGTGGCCAGAACGAGATGTTCACCACCCGTGTCTACCACTGGGACCCGGGCCTCGCGACACTCTCGCCGCCCTACTGGCCGCGCGTCGGCGCATGGCTGACGAAGTACTGGCGTGAGGTGGAGACCCCGAAGTAGGGCGCGCCACGGACTACACCGACCCGACTCAAGGTTCACCTTCGCCGGGTCGATACACCCTCTGAGGCGTCTCGACTGAGCGCCCGCGATCCGATGGACCGGAACGAGGAGGGGACCGTGCAGAAGGCAAGGAAGCGGAAGTCGGGGGGCTTCTCCCTTATCGAGGTCATCGCGGCCCTGACAGTTCTGGCGATCGCCGCAACGGCCGTCGCGGCGGGTCTGATAAGCGCCAGCGCAAGCGTTGGTCGTGCCGGAAAAAAGTCCGTGGCGAACGCGATTGCTCAGGCTGAGCTTGAAAAGGCGCGGGCACTTCCGTATCTCCGCCTGGGAATCACCGGTGGAAACCCAGACGGGAATCTGTCGGCCGTAGACGATGAAGTGCGTGCCGGGTTGACCTACAACATCGCCCGCAGGGTATCCAACGTAGACGACCTCACCCTCAGTCGAAGCACAACGTACTTCAATCGCAAGAGGATTGACATTACGGTTACTCGCGCCGGTACGAGTGAGATTGTGAAAGCGAGCACGTTCGTCTCGCCGCCGAGTTATGAAACCGTGGCAAACCGTGGCTCCATCGTCGTCCGGCTCACGGACCTTGTGAATGCGGAACAAGTCGATTCAGCGCAGGTTGCTGCGAATCCGAACAATCCACCGCTTCCCATCCTCACGGACACCACCGACACGCATGGCCTCGTCATTTTCGCCGGACTCATGCCAAGTAGCAGCAACTCGAGCAGCGCGGCCTATAACTACTCCATCAACCCGACGTCACCAATTCCCGGATCCGGTGACTGGGGTGGCTACCGCGTCATCAAGGCTGACACAGGCAAGCTTGTCCACCTCCCCCGCAACGGTGTCCCACAAATTGGGATCAAGGTGTTCAAGCCGGTCTCAATGACCGTGCTCCTCGTCGATCAACACGAACAGACCATCTCCGACACCGTGAAGGTTAAAGTCGACCATCCAGGAATGGGCGCCTACACCTTGTCGGGGCAGTCCAACGGCTCTCAGATTTCGCAGCTCGGGTCCGCCCCGGCGTACAGGCTTGAGCCGTCGAACGGTTTGAAGTTGCAGGCCACCAACGCGAGTTCCAGTTGCTACGAAGACAGCCCCGCGAGTTCTCCTGGGTTGGAACTCCCACTTGGATATGCCAGCTCCTATCCGGCCACGACAAGTGCCACATACACACTCAAAATGGCCCGGTACCCAGACGTTACGGTTCATCTCAACGAGCCCGGAACGTCAATCCCTGCAAAGAACGTTCCGGTAACGATCTCCGGAGAGCCGTCTTCCGTGACAACAGACGCGTCTGGAAATGCCTCGTTCACTTGCGTCGCGCCTGGCAGCAGCGTTTCAACTGGCTCCACGTGGGACTACTCCTCCAAGAGCTTCGGACCACGGTTCGTCTCAACCCTCACTGGACCTGACAACCAGACGGTAGACCTGGACGTAAACCTCGTTCAGCCGCCATGTGCTGCCGGGGCTCGGGTTACTCCAACGCTCCGTGACCTCAGTACCAACAGTCTCTTGGGCGGAGTGACCTACAAGGTCGGCGGAGCGACCCTCGCTGTGGGGGAAACTACGAAGTGCGTGGCTGCGCCGGGCAACGTTGCTCTCGAAGCGAGGCTGTCGGGTTTCCTCCCGGACTGGACGCTTTCATCGACGAACGTCCTCCCAAGAACCGCGAGCAACCCTGAGTTGCAGGTTCGCCCTGCCTGCAGCATGAAGATCACGGGTGTCTCAGGAACGGTCGGCTATCTCGTCCAGCTCACGCCGGTCTCCGTCTCAGCGCCATTCTCGGCAGCGCCGGTCAGCGGCCCCGTGCTCAACTCAACCCGAAACTCCACGATCCCCCTTCTCTACGGTGGTGTGCAGTACCGGGTCCAAATCAAGGCTCCGGCTGCGGCAGGCTTCGTCACGATCAACGGTCCGTACACCTGCACCGCTCCCGTGACAACAGTCGGTAGCTCGGTCTCGCCATGACGCGGAAACGGACCGGGTACGCAAAGGGGGCCGAGGGGTTCTCCCTCATGGAAGTCATGGTCACGATGGTCGTCCTCGCTATCGGGCTTTCCGCTGTGTACTCCTTTTTCCTGAGCGGCTTGGTCTCTGTGCGGACAACCCAAACCCATGGCGAGGCACTTCGGTCCGGCCAGTTGGCCTTGGACCGGTTCTCTCGGGACTTCCGACAGGCTCAGAGCCCTGGCACGGACAGCTCAACTCCTACCCCGCTTCCCGTTACTGCGGTCCAGAGTCTCTCTGCAACAAGTGTCAGCTTCTATGTGGATACCAACCGATCCGACGCGGCCACCTTTACCCCAAAAACGATCCGCTATTCCATTGACGTTGCCGGAAAAAAGGTGACGCGCGAGGAGGCACCAGTCCTGACAAGGGCCCCTGTGACCGTTGGGGCTTGGGGACCGGCAGTCACCGTTATCAGTGGGATCAACCCGGGATCAACCTTCACGGCAAATGGAGTTGTCGCCGATGCCTCCCTGGCAACCGAAGGCCCGACCCTGAGTCTGCCGCTCTCTGCGACCGATCGTGCTCTTGTCGCGAGCGTCGGCGTGACACTCAAACTAAGCCAGATGACTGGATATTCCCAGACCCAAACGGAGGTCGCAACAAATGTTCTTCTGCGAAACCGCCTGCTCCAATAATACGAACCGGCATCGGTCGGCGGGCGGTCAAGCACTGATCGCGGCTCTTGGCGTTATTGTCGTCCTCGGCATCTTGGTGAGTCTGGCCCTGTCGGTGGCAGACTTTACTAAGGGCAGCACGACCCGCGAGGGGCGGAGTCAGCAGGCACTTCAGGCGGCGGACTCAGCAGTAAACCAATATGTTGGCCGACTTGTTGAGGATCCCTACTACTATCTCCACTACGTCGACAACGCGGAGGACACCCGCATCGTCGGCGGTTCGAGCTACGCAGCCGGAGACGACTTTAGACCCACTGGTTCGTTTCAGTGGACCTACGGAACGGGCGTACCGACGAAATATATTCCCTTGGAGAAGGACGCCGACAACGTGGCAGTCAAGGGTTCATACGGCTATGTGGACTATTCCCTGAGGGTTCGCCCCAGTCCGGATGGGCTCACCACGAGAATCACCGCCACTGGTCGCGTTGGCGGTACTGGGCCGGGCGCGGTGACACGGTCCGTTGAGGCAACGATCAAGCCACAGTCCGTCAGCGACTTCCAGCTGATATCAGACGGTTCACAGAGCTATAGTTCCATCACGACCGGAAAGCTCTACGTCATCAATGGCAACCTCACGATGAACGCTCCGGGCTTTGCCGAGGGAAGCGTGTATGCCGACGGAAGGATATGTGCTGGATCATGCGCAGGCGGCGTGTCGAATATCGCATCGTCCCGTTTCAACACAGCGGCGACGAATCCGAAGCGGGAATACATTGCAGGTGACACGGCTCCAAAGAACTTCAGTCAGAGGTGGCCGTCGCCCGTTGACTTTACGTTGTTCTCCGTGGACAACCAGAATACCCGAGCATTCGCGGCGGGAGCAAATACGCTCTGGGCGGATCCGAGCGTTGGCTACTGGATGATTCAGTTCTACGACGACGGATCGACGGTCGGCAAATACAACCTCTGGAAAATGACGACGTGGAACCAATGGACGGGGGCCGCAACCGGACGAACTCCTGTCGTTCTGGGAGCGAGCCTGCCAGATCCGATTTCAGTGTTGTATTTCGATCAACCGGTGGTAATCGGCGACTACAGTTGGGGAGGTAAAGAGTCAGAGGTGAATGGGCGCGTAACCGTTGCGTCGAAGGGTGAGGTCTTCTTCGGTGGAAATGTGAAGGTAAAGAGCCACAGCGATGATGTCTTGGGCGTTATCGCTGGGACATACGTCACGCTGGCGCGAACCTTGCCACCAGACACGGAAATCTGGTCCTCCATCATTGGCCAGGGTGAGACCGGACAGACCAAGACCTTTCGGGTATCCATGTGTTCAGGGACCGGTGGACTGCCACCCTTGAACACCCTGCACTTTCACGGATCCGAGGTCGAGAAGGGCGCCTGCATCGGCACTCAATATCCGGAACCCGACGCCTATACTCCAACGCGCTTCTGGGACTGGGACGAGAACCGGAAGAACCTCGTTCCCCCGCTCTATCCGGTTTTGCCGGGTTCGTATGAGATCAGTAACTGGCGCGAGGTGAAGACACCCGGCACCTGAACTCCGGTCGCGATGGGGGCGGGATAGTCTCCCGCCCCCATGGCGACCACCGCATTCGCAGCGCTGATCCTGATGCTGGTCGGCGCCGTTCTTCGGCGGTTCAGTCTCGTCAGGCCGGAGGACGGTTCGGTCCTCGTCCGGATCGTTATCTACGCCGCCACGCCGGCGCTGATCCTCCAGATCCTGCTGAGGTCAGACCTCTCCCCGACGCTGATCGTCGTTCCGGTGATTGCCTTTGCGGTGCACGGGATACTGGTGGGGCTCGCGCTGGTCGCCAGCAGGGCCTTCAGACTCGACCGCCCACGCACCGGAGCGATGATCGTGGCCACGGCTGTCGGGAACACCGGGTTCTTCGGCGTCCCGCTGATCGCCAACTCCGGGCCAGGGTTCTCACCCGCGGCGGCCATCATGTACGACGTCCTCGCGACCGGGCTGATCACCTGGGTCTCAACAACTGCGGTGGGCAGCGCGTACGGGGAAGGCGGGGACCAGAGGGTTGATTGGAAGGAAGTGCGCCGGACACTCCTCTTACCGCCGAACTGGGCGCTGGCTGCCGGGATCATCCTGAACCTCTCGGGTGTTCATCACATGCCAGAAGCGCTGGATCGACCGCTTGGCTTCCTCGCGGCAGCCGTGCTGCCGCTTGTCATGCTCTACGTCGGGATCGTGGTCGCGCCCCGAGGCATCCAGCGAGTCTGGCCCCAGGTGGCGACCGTTGTCGTCATCCGTCTGGTGGTCGCGGCCGTGATCGGATTTGCCCTCGGCTACGCCGTCGGCCTGCGGGGGGTCGTCCTGCACACGGTCGTTCTCATGGCCGCCATGCCGACTGCGATCATGTCGCTCGTGATCGGGAGCGGGCAATACAAGTTGAACGCGGACATCGTGGCGGGGTCCATTCTTTTGACTACGCTGCTCTGCACCGCCACTTTGCCCCTGATCCGGGCGATCCTCGTATGAACTTCGGCGACCACATTGCCGCGGTCGTTGCAGAGCGCCGGAGCCAGGTTGTCCTTGGGTTGGATCCTGATCCCGCCCGGATTGGGCCGGGGGCCGCCCGCGCGTCGGCGTTCTGTCAGGCGGTCATCGCAGCGGCTGGACCGGCGTCCGCCGCGTGCAAGCCGCAACTTGCTTGCTTCGAGCGGTTCGGCGCGGACGGGTGGAAGGCATTTGAGGAGGTCGCTCAGGCCGCGTCGGACGCCGGCCTTGTCGTCATCGCCGACGCCAAGCGTGGTGACATTGGGCAAACCGCCCAGGCCTATGCCGAGGCGTTTCTGCGCGATCCAG
>JAYTQG010000137.1:0-1833 GCA_043746815.1 Thermoleophilia bacterium
CCCGTCCCGGCGTCGTCGACCACGGCCTCTTCGATGTGGCCCCGAGCGATGTCTTTGTCGGTGCTGTCGACGGCTCATGCCGAACCCTTGCAGGGGGACCTGCCAAGTAACATCGCGTCGGATGTCGAACGTTCACTTGCGGCCAGCGGCCACGATTGCCCGAGCGGCCGGAAAGCTCTCGCGGCGATTTGGACAGGGCGGCGGGACCAGCCTTCCCGGCAAGGTCCTCCTGAAGCTTGACCCATCCGCGCTGGCGCGCCTGGGCGGCGATCTGCCGGGTGGCGTCGCCATGATCTCCGGCACGAATGGAAAGACGACCACTGCGCGGATGGCCGTGGCGTGTCTGACGGGAAGTGGCCTCCCGGTGGTCACCAACCATGCTGGCGCAAACCTCCTGTCAGGTATCGCGACGGCCCTCCTCGATCGTGCAGCGGCCGCCACGGTTGGGTGTTTCGAGGTCGACGAGTTTGCGCTCCCCGCCGTGACCCGCGCGATCAGCCCACGCGTGCTGTGCCTCACAAACCTCTTCCGCGACCAGCTTGACCGCTACGGAGAGCTCGAGGAGATCGCGGACCGCTGGCAGGACATGCTGGACCTCGTCGGCCCGACGACGGTGCTCGCGGTCAATGTGGACGATCCGTTGCTCGCGTCGCTGCGGTTTGACGAGTCCCGCGTCATCGGTTTCGGGATTAGCGACACCACCGTGGGCCTGACGAGTCTTCCTCACGCCGCCGACTCCGTGCGTTGCCGAAACTGCTCCACGGCCCTGCACTATGACGTCGTGCTGCTCGGTCACCTCGGGCACTGGCGGTGTCCCGCCTGCGGTCTGTCTCGTCCAACACCGACCGTTGGTGTGGAGAACGTTGAGCTGCGAGGGGTTGACGGATCGGTGTTTGACCTCGTCAGTGGTGCGGAGCGCATTCAAGCGCACCTCAATCTCCCGGGCCTTCACAACGTCGCCAATGCCGCCGCCGCTGCTGCGCTTGGCATCGGCATGGGACTTTCGCTGGTTCAGCTGGGCGACGCGCTTTCCACAACCGAGGCGGCCTTCGGACGCTCAGAGCGCATTTCCGTGGCGGGCCGGGAGGCTGTCGTCTTTCTCGCGAAGAATCCGACCGGAATGAATGAGAACCTCCGGACCGTCGCACTCGAGCAGGGTCCAATCCACCTGGTGATTGCCCTTGAGGATCGGATCGCTGATGGGCGTGACATCTCCTGGATCTGGGATGTGGACCTCGACGAGCTTCTTCCACGCCTCGCGAGCCTCACCCTGACGGGCTCGCGCGCCCATGACCTGGCACTCAGGGTTCGCTACACCGGCCTCTCGGTCGCGAACCTTGCAGTGGAGACGGACCCGGCGTTGGCGCTCGACCGGGCACTGGAGCAAACCGGCCCCGGCGGGCGTCTCTACGTCCTGCCGACCTATACCGCCATGCTCGATCTGCGGGCAGTGCTGGATCAGCGCGGGGCGACCACGGCATTTTGGAGCCGAGCATGAGCACAGAAGGGGCGCGGGAGGCCGAACGTTTTCTCCGCGAGCACGATCACTACGTCGAAGACCTCCAGTTCTGGGCAGAGGCGGCCGATCACTGCGGTGCGCCCATCCTGGACCTGGGTGCCGCCGCCGGGCGCGTCGCCCTGAGCCTCGCCGAGCAGGGGCACGAGGTCTGGGGGCTCGACTCCTCGCAGCCGATGCTGGACGCCATGACCCTCGCCGCCTCCGCTGCGGGCGTATCGGCACGTATCCACCCCGTCCTTGGCGATATGGCCGGGTTCGAACTGGGGCGAACATTTCCCCTGATCATCATCGCGATGAACACGCTCCAGGTCCTG
>JAYTQG010000138.1:0-9312 GCA_043746815.1 Thermoleophilia bacterium
CGGTCCATAGGTCCCAAAGGCGGTTTCGGCGCCGGTGATCGCAACCAGCAGTCGTGGGTCCATCTGGACGCGCTGGGCTTCGGTGACGAACACTTGGCCGTATCCGGCCAGTGGACTGCCCTTCGTGGAGAGATAGGAGTCGAGCTCCGCGGCGAGTCCACTGGAGATGCTCAGCGACGCCACCTCAACGGGCTGGCGGTACTCGGCGGAGCGCTGGAGCCCTGGGGTGTTCAAATAGGGGTTTACGCGGTCGGCGGCGATGACGGCAGTCGGCAGCGGTTTGGGCTTCGGTCGTGCCGCCCGACGGGCGGCTGCGCGAACGGCGTCCTCACTGGCCTGACGCAGCGCCGCGTCGCGGGCAAGATCGGCAGACCTGACCTCAGCAGTCAGCCGGACACGGTCAGAGGCATCGGCGAAGTCGCGGGCGTTGCGCGCGGCGGCCAGGTCGGCCCCGGCCTGTTCAGTCGCACTGCGCGCGTCGGGCGCGACAATCACAATGTCGGCGGCGGCCAACGGCGCGGCCGTCAGCAGTCCAAGGGCGGTGGCGGCGAGCAGGCGTCGACGGCGATACGGAATCCGTTCCATACCTTGATTCTCGGCGTCCCAAGGGAGCCGCTTGAATTCTTAGGGCCGAACGGCTCCGACGTAGGAACCGGCGCGGTCGCTCATGCTCGCGACCCGGACCACATCTCCGGTGTGCGGGGCGTGGACCATCTGCCCGTTGCCGATGTAAATCCCCATGTGTCCCAGGCCATGGAAGAACACCATGTCCCCGGGCTGAAGCTGGTCGTACGGAACGTGGGGAAAGGCGGCGTAGATCGCATTCGTGTAGTGCGGAACACTCTTGCCGATTTTGGCGTATGCGTAGGAGGCAAGGCCGCTGCAGTCGAAGCCAGACGGCGTGGCACCGCCCCAGACGTATGGGACCCCCTGAAACGTCAGCGCGATGCGTGCGGCCTCGGCGTTACCAGCGCCGCTCGGCAGCGGACCCGAGTACGTTTCGGCGGCGCCCCCGCTCGGTGCGTTGGACGCTTGGGAGGCGATCGCCTGTGCGCGGGCTCGTTCTGCTTGGCGTCGAACGCGAGCGGCTTCGGCGGCGATTGCGTTTCGCAAGTCGGCGCGGGCCGAGAGCAATACCGACTGGCGCTGGCGCATGAGCCCGACGACCCGAGCGCGCTCCCTACTGCGGGCAACAAGCGCCTTTTTGGCGAGTCCACGATCAGTCTTTAGCTGAACACCGGCTGTCACCGTCCGGGCCTTCAGTGTTTGGATCTGGCCGACGATGGCGGCATCCTGCGTGCTGAGGCGGTTGAGGAGCTGGACCTGGTTCAACGCTCCGGTGATGCTGCCGCTGGAGACGACGATTTGCGGCAGCGTTGGTTGACCGCGACGATAGATGCTGACGAGTCGACGGGAGAGTGTCCCGCGCGCGGTCCCGAGGTCGGCGGTCGCTTCCTTCAAGAGGGCGGTGTTCGATTTGATACGCACGTTCACCTGGTCGAGGCGGTAGACCGCGCCGTTGTACGCCTCAGCCGCGACTTCAACGCGTTGCGCAACCGCGTCGAGCTGCGCTTGAAGGGCAGCCACCTGGGCGCGCTTTGCGCCAATCGAGCCCGCCGGGCGCGAGACGGCAGGAGCGGTCAGCGTCGCGGCAACGACGAGGGCGGACATACGTAGATTGCGACGGCCCGAAAGCCCAATGGTGAAACGACGAGCGGTCAGAACGGCCTTTCGTCAACAGTGTCGACAGGGCCGCCTCACGTGGGGCAGCCCGGTACTGGTTTCGAGCACCGTAGCCCGGTACCTGCGTCAGCACAACCCCCAAATTGCAGGCAACCATTTCCTGCACTGTCTGAGGGACGTCGTCTGTGGTTGTGGCTGTCCGACGTGCACGCCACAATTCCACATGTGAGTTACGGCCACCGAGCAAAGATGTTTACCGGAGTCGTAGCGGTCCTGATGGCCTCCATTGCAGCTGGCGTCGCGAGCGGGGCGGGACCCAACGGATCGGCATCTGCGGGGGGCATTGGAGCCACGCTCCCATCGGGCGCGCAGGCGAGTGCGTCGGCCACAAGCGACGGTCAGCAGCACGCCAGCGCGCAAGGCGGAGGAATCTCCGACGGCGCCGGATCCGTCGGGAGTGCATCGATCGATCTCGGAGCGTCCAGCGACGGGGCGGCGGGGACCGCGGAGGCGTCTGCATCGGCGTCGGGCATCAGCCTAGTGGGCGGCCGAATTCAGGTCGGATCGCTGACGATGACCGTTCGGGCAACCGCCGCGCCGGGTACCTCCACGGCGGGCACGACAGCCTCCTCGGCGACGGGCGTGTCGGTGGATGGAACGGCCGTTTCGACCGCGCCCGGCTCACGTGTCGACGTCGCGGGTGCCGGGACGCTCGTCTTCTTCGAACAGGTTGCGGACGGGAACGGCTCCGTTCGGGCCAACGCCCTGCGCTTTGAGGTGACGTCGGACACGACGGGGCTCCCTGTCGGTACGCAGATCGTGATCGGCCACCTTGAGGCAAGTGCGGCGCCAGGAGATTCGGCTCCCGCTCCTGCTCCTACTTCGCCGACGGCAACCGTTCCCGCGACACCCGTGGCACCGAAGACGAGCAAGCGAGCGGTCCCCTCCCGGGCCACACCAGATCCGTCACTCGCACGCCCGGTACCCAAGCCCTTGGCGGCGGAGACTCCGGATGGGCAGGGAGGGCCCGTGACATCGGTGCCGACTGGTTCCCTCCCACCGGTCCGTGCCCTTCCGGCTCCGGAGCCGATCGTGATTCCTGGCCTCCTCCCGGTCCCGGAAATCACCCTTCCTCGTCAGCCCGCGCCTGCGGTGAGCATCGCCCCGAACGCCGACGGTTACGTGTTCCCGGTGTTCGGCCAGTCGTCGTTCAGTGACGACTACGGCGCGCCACGGGCGATCACCGGTTGGCATCACGGCAACGACATCTTTGGCGCAGCGGGACTTCCCCTGTTGGCCGTTGCCGACGGCGTCCTATCGAAGGTCGGTGTCAACGCCGTCGGGGGCAATCGCCTCTGGCTGACGGACACGCACGGCAACGCCTACTACTACGCGCACCTTTCTGGCTACCCGGCAGGGGTTGAGGATGGGCTGAGTGTGAAGGCGGGCCAAGTGATTGGCTTCCTCGGCAACACCGGACAGGCGATCACGACGCCGCCGCATTTGCATTTTGAGATTCACCCGTCCGGTGGCGACAGTGTCGATCCCTTCCCGTATCTCTCTGCATGGCAACAGCGCGCCTCGCTTCCCTTGGCGATTCCAGAGGCCGCGAACTCTGCCTCAAGCGTCCCTGTGGCGGGTGCCCTTGTGGTGTCGTTTCGTCAGACGGTCGACGCACCGGTCGGTCCCGGCGACGGCGACGCCCGCGCGGTGGGGTGAGCCTCACCGTCGAACGAATCGCCGATGGGCTGTGGCAGTGGAGCGTTGCTAGGGGATGCGGCACATACGCTGAGACCCCCGCGGCGCTTTTCCTGATCGATCCACCGCTCCCGACCGAGGGGTCGCCAGATTCCGAGCGATTTTGGCACCACCTCGACCGCGACGTCACCCGCACTGGGCGAGCAGTATTCGTCCTACTGACGCGTGCCGAGAATCGTCGATCCAGTGAACGTCTCGTCGAGCGGTACGGGGCGGCCCTTTGGTCTCCGTCTCAGACGAACGAAGCCCTGCCCGATTCAGATGTCCAAATCATTTGGCCAGCAGGGGCGCCCGGACGCGTCGCGGCGTTCTTCCTTCCAACACACCGCGCTCTTGTCGTCGACCGGTCCTGGAAGGAACTGAACGAGCAAGTAGGTGGGTTGGAGATCGCGCACCTCCTTCGCGCGCACGTCGCCAACGCAGTCGGCGATTCCACGCAGGATTAATTGCGGGAACGTTGACGTCGTCAGCGTCAGGCGAGTACCTTCCGCGGAAATGTCAAGAAATCATGTTTTTGTCGGACTTTGGGCGCTCTTCTCGGCTGCGGGAACGACCGCGGCCCCGGTGCCACCGCCGGGCGTCGACAGCGGTTGGCCAGTACCCGTTCAGGCCCCATCTGCGGTCTTCACGGGACCTGACGGCAGCGTCATCGCGGTCGGCCGGCCCGCAGACGCCGGGAACGCCGATGTGGTCGCCTTCGCCCCGAGGGGGGCGACCCGTTGGCGTGTGCGCATCGCGCCCTGTGCGACCTGCAACGCCACCACCGAGGCGATCAGGAGTCCCGATGGCATCGTTGGTCCGGTCGGTCTCCGCGGCGTTGATCCGCTCGGTGTTGACCAGTCTGGTGCACTCGTTGCCGCGTGCGGGGGAGCGGTCGCTCCAACGGGGGCCTGCTTCGAGCTCGTCTCCTACGCTGGCGCCCCGGCTGTCCAGAAACGGAGTACCTGGACGACCCGTCTTCCGGAGGGCGCCACCAACCGGGACGCGAGGCTGCGCGTGTCACCAGACGGTGCGACGCTCTACGTCGCTCTTGGCGGGCCGTCCGCCCAGCTCATCGCGCTCGACAGCGTCGACGGTGCAGTTCGCTGGACAGCGAGTCTCTTGGGTGACCCGGTAGACATCGGCATTGCTGACGATGGAACCATCGTCGTGCCTGAACGGGGGCAGCCGGAACTCCGTGGCTTCACGCCTGCTGGCACCATCGCCTTCCACACGGTGCTGCCCGGTCTCACGGTGGCGATGGTGCTGGATCGTCATCTCGGGATTGCGTATGTCGAGACGGGTCCCGGCCAATACGGTGGCAAAGTTGGGACGCTCAGCGCGTTTGGAATGGATGGTTCACGTCACTGGGCGGTGATTCACGGAATCGGTGCCCGGCCCTTGTCGGTGGGCCCGAACGGCATCCTGTACATCTCGGTGGTCGCCGGACCGGGAGCGGTGTATCTGCGCGCGCTGAACCCGAACGGGACCGAGCGCTGGACGTACCCCGTCCCCGCGACGAGCGTTGGCGTTCCCGCCTTCGACCGAGGGCGCATCATCGTCTCAATCGGACCGTGGCTCTACCGGCTCAATCCTCGCCAGGCAGATCCTGCCGCACCAGCCAAAGCGCGACTGACGGTTCGCTCGTCGCGTTTTCGACTGACCGGGCCCGAGCAACGCTGCGTGACCCGCACGAAGTGCAACCGTACGACCCCGTTTGGGGCCATCGTCGAGTTGCAGGTCCCAAACTCCATCGGCCGCATCGGGCGCGTGAGCGTCTCGCTCCGGAAGACCGTCAACGGTCCAGCGATTCCCGCTGGTCAGACTGGGCTCTGGTCGCGACCCGGGTCGAACTGGTTTCAGGTCACACGCGCTGGAAACGTGGCGGCTCCGAAGGCTGGACCGTACTTCCTCACGGCCTCGTGGCGCGACGCGAACGGCGTATCGAAGCGGCTTGCCAGCCCAGTGACGATTCTCCGCTAGATGCCGAAGCTGGTACCGCAACTGCAGGTCGTCGTCGCGTTGGGGTTCTTGATCGTGAACCCGCGCTGGAGGAGCGACTCTTCGTAGTCGATCGTTGATCCGGTGACGTGGATTGAACTCTTCGTGTCGAGGACCAGGCGGATTTCGTTGGTAAGGATCTCTCGCTCATCGCTTTGCAGGGTTTCGGCCTGCTCCAGGAGGTCGAGCTTGTATTCAAGGCCGGAGCAACCGCCAGCCAAAATACGCAGCCGCATCGCGTGGGGGCGCCCGGTCTCGTCGGCGGTTTTGCGGACGTAAGCGGCGGCGGCATCAGAGATCGCGACCTGGGCGACCCCCGCTTCTTGTTGGGCGCGTGCGGCGCGGGCACGCTCCCGGGCGAGGGCCTTCTTCTCTTCAAGCGTCAGCGGACGCTCCGTGGTGGCCGACTCAGCCATAGCCCATCACCTTCATCATCAGCTTGCCTTCGTCGGTCATCGCAGCGGGGCTCCACGGTGGGTCCCAGACCCAGTTGATGTCGACGCTCTCGACACCCTCAAGCGGCATGACGGCGGCTTGAGAGTCGCCGAGGATCTGCTCGGTCAGCGGGCAGCCCATCGAGGTCAGCGTCATATTCAGGGTGACCTTGCCGCCGTCCTCCTGCTTGACTTCGTAGAGGAGGCCAAGGTCAACGACGTTGATCCCAAGCTCGGGATCCTCCACCGTCATCATTGCCTCGCGGATTTCGTCGTCACTTGCCACTTACGACACCTCGGTTTTCGTCAGTTCGAGCGCCGCTTTCAGCGCCAACCAAGACAGTAGCGCGCACTTGACCCGTACCGGGTACTTGGCGACACCCGCCAGCGCGATTGCGTCGCCGAGACGGTCCTCATCGCCCACGTCCTCAGCATGCATCATCAGGCGAAAATGCTCAACGAGCGCAAGGGCATCTTCGGCGGGCTGCCCCTTGGCGCACTCGCTCATCATCGACGCCGAGGCCTGCGAAATCGAGCAGCCGTGCCCTTCATGGGCGATTCCGGTGATCCGCCCGTCCTCAACGATGAGATCGAGTGTGATCTCGTCGCCGCAGAGGGGATTGTTGTCAGCGACCGTGACGGTGGGATCGTCAAGGCGGCCTTCATTGCGCCGGTTCCGATAGTGATCCAGGATCAGCTGCTGGTAGAGATCGTCGAGGCCGCTCACTCCCCTAAGGGTATCTCGTGTCCGTCCCGAAGATGGCTTGACCTTGCATTCCGGGGCCGGTTGAATGCCAACCATGAACCGACCCCGCGCATACTCAATCGCCGTCGCCCTCGCGTTTCCAGCCGCCGTCAGTGCCGCTGCCGCGCCACCCCTCGTCCTTGAGATCAAGGCCAGCCTGGGCCGCACGGGCGCAAAGCTCGACGCGGTCGGAAATGCGGCGAAGAAGTGCCAGTCAGCCGCATGCTTCAACGCGTTGGGCAGTGGTTTGAAGCGCTTCGCGAACAGTGAGCGCGCTGGCCTTGATGGTGCCTGGGCGAAGGCGACCCCGGCCCTGAAAAACTCCGCCTGCGGCAAAGACGTCTACCACCAGATGCGCACCGTCGACGCGACCGTCGCGGCCAGCGCAGCTCCCCTCATCGGCTTGACGGAGGCAAACGCGAAGGCGGCATCGAGCGCCTTCGACGTGAAGATCCGGAGCGTGATCCCCAAGGTCGCGACCCTCGTCGCCCGGGTGAAGGCCTGCGCGGCCTCCGGGGGGTAGGCGGGCCTGGGGTCAGGTCTTGCGTTCCATCTACACTGTAAGTCTCGAACGTTGGGCCGCACGCGATTCCGCACTTCGTAGGCGCCGAGTTACAGTACTCGGGTGCATACCGAGCAGGCGGGCGATTTCGCTCAATCGATAGCCGTGCACGCGGTGTGCTTCGAGAATGCCTTCGCCTGAGGCCCCGGGTCTCAGGAGGTCGGTCAGGGATGGTCGGGTGCTCGTCCGCTGACGGTCCGGGATCTCGGCACAGACGCGGTCTGAAGCGAGCGCGATCGTCTCTCGCTCGAATTCCGGTGTCCCATGGATGACGCGTCCCGCCAGTGGGTCCCACGCGCTATCGTCACCGGAATCGCCGACGAAGGCCCGGTACTGATCGCGAGCTGCCTCGTGGTTCGCGCCGAATTCCGCGAGGACCTGGCCTACTCGAAGAAAGTCAGGTGGCTGGGTGATACCCAGAGTGGCGGGATGGCTGGACCAGCGCCATTCCTCAGGCGTTGCGCAGAGACCCGCCCGCACCGGGTTGCGCACGACGTAACGGATGAGGGTGCTGAAGTAGAGGTCTGTTTGAACAAGGATTCCCCGGTAGCGCCCCTGGAAGAGATGGCCGACCCTGTCGTGACGGCGATTGAAGCCCTGCGCGTAGATGCTGTTGATGTCTCGCATGCCACGCGCGAGATTTCCGTTCGGGGTCTCGATGACGAGGTGGTAGTGGTTGCCCATAAGACAGTAGGCGAGAACATTCCAAGCAAGGCGGTCGCTGGCCCGGCTGATCTCGGCAAGAAAGCGGGTGCGGTCCTCGTCGTCGCGGTAGATCATTGCGCGCTCGTTCCCACGAGCGGTGACGTGGTAGGTCGCGCCGGGGTATTCGATACGGAGGGGTCGAGCCATGCGATGAGGCTATGTGCGCCGCGGCCGGTTTCGCTACGGGCGTTCGATGTTGGTCCCGACCTGGTTGTGACTCGTGACGTTCCCACAGGCCGCAACTTACGGTGTAGGTCGAACGCAAGACCTGACCCCAAGTCGCTGCATTTCGGGGTCCGGCGGTTAAGGGATCGCTGAGGTCGGCCCCGCGCAGTCGGCGATACTCCTCGATGGACACGAGCACGGCGACCTCTCGTCCATGGCGGGTAACGACCTGGGGTCCACTCTCGCGAGCGGCGTCGACGATCCGACTGAACTGCTGTTTCGCTTCTCGAACTTGCCAGGCCACCTGACGCCTCCATCTATCCAGTAGGGACAAAATAGCTTCGAGGGGCTCGCCAAAGGCGGCTGTCGTCTCGGAGGTGAGTCGGATGCCGAAATGAAACGTCCGACCCCAAACGCACGAAGCGTGGAACATCGATGTGGTGAGGCTACGTGCACAGTGGCCTGTCCCGCTACGGGATTCCAAATCGGTACCGAGGTTGCGGCGACTCATGACGTCCTGACGGGCCGCGACTTACAGTGTAGATGGAACGCAAGACCTGACCCCAACCGGTGACCCCAACCGGGCGTGACCCCAACCGGGCGCCAACCGGGAAGCTACTGCAGGTAAGCCCTCGCGGCGTGGAGGGACTTGACCAGGACATCGACCTCGTCGGGTGCGTTGTAGAGGTAGGCACTCGCCCGCGCGGTCGAGCCGACGCCCAGGACGCGCATCAGGGGCTTCGCGCAGTGGTGACCGGCCCGGACGCAGACGCCGTCGCGGTCCAGGAGTTGGGCGATGTCGTGGGGGTGGATGTCGGGGAGGCTGAAGCTAACGGCGGCGCCGCGCTTGGCGGGGTCCGTGGGACCGAAGATGGTGATGCCCTCGACCTCGCCGAGACCGTCGAGGAGGGCCTTGGCCATCACCTCTTCGTGGGCGCGGATGTTCCCGAGGCCCACCGACAGCAGATAGTCGGCAGCAGCTCCGATGCCGATGGCCTCCGCGATCGGCGGCGTTCCGGCTTCGAACTTGGCGGGCAGGTCGTTCCAGGTGGAGCCGTCGACGGTGACGTCGCGGATCATCTCACCGCCGCCGAGGAAGGGTTCCATCGCCTCAAGGACGTCCACCTTGCCGACAAGGACACCAATCCCCGTCGGTCCGAGCATCTTGTGGCCCGTAAACGCCATGAAGTCGCAGCCGATATCGCCGAAGGTGACGGGCATGTGGGGGACGCTCTGGGAGGCATCGACCAGACACAGCGCACCCATCTCGCGGGCGCGGC
>JAYTQG010000139.1:0-4059 GCA_043746815.1 Thermoleophilia bacterium
CGCCAAGTTTGCCCTCGCGTTTCTTGCCGTCATCGGCATTGGACTCGGGCTGTATCTATTCGCCGCGGCCCAGGTGTACATCATCGCCTTCGTGGTCAAACTGATCCAGGCGATCTTCTAGCCGGACGGCTCTTCGTTCGCCGACACGAGCGCCAGGTCGGTCTGTGCGAAATCGTTTCCGATGTGGAGAAGCGGCTGCTGCGCAAGGCGCGCCGTCGCATATGTCAAGCAGTCACCGAAGCTGAGCGATGCCGGGTGACGACCGTTGCCGAACCGCTGGAATGCGTCGAGGGCGATCGGCCAGTGGGCTGAAGAAAACGGGGTCTCATTGATCTCCAGCTCATTGCAAAAACGCACAAGCAGGGTTCGCCCGGACGGCCCGAGTCGGGAGACGAGGACCATGCCTGTCTCGACAAGCGTGGGTGTTCCCATCGCTCGAGATTTGGCGTTGGCCAAGTGGGCCATCACGTTGGTGGCCGATGGCTCGTCCCGGAGCGCGGCCATCACGGCCGAACTATCGATGATCATGTGCCGTCAGGGCCGAAGCCCAGAATCTCGTCTCGGTCGGCCTTGGTCAGCACTACGCCGCGTTCGCTGTCGGGAATCTGCGGCCAGATCTCGTCCTGCATGAACCGAAGCAGGCGGTCAAGCTCGCTTTCTCCCGGACTTGACCTGGAGGCGATCGCGCCGTTCAGCCAGCGCAACGCGCACCGCACGGGTCTTCGATTCTCCGGCCAGTGCAGCAACTTCTGCGGCCAGTCGTTCGGTTTCGGGATCGTTGATGTTCAGGGCCTTGGTGGAATGGTACCAACCTCAGCCTCTTCCACCGTCGGTGCCCAACTGCCTTGTCGCGTACAACGTGCGGACGCTGTGTCCGGGACGGGCACGGGGACGGGGTTGCCTCCGAATCTCGAAGCCCACAGAATCCGTGTCACACTGATGTTGTGGCAAGACTTACCCTGGTGATTGACGACGAAATGCTTCAACGCGCGCGGAATCGGGCAGTCGAGCTTGGGACGAGTGTTGACGCCGTGGTCCGTGAGCATTTGATTCGCTTCGCGTCGAGTGACGATCAGACGCGGGCAGCGATCAAGCGGCTGGTGTCCGGTGCAGAGGGTTCGACGGCGGGAAGCGAGTCTCCCGGTCGGAAGTGGACGCGGGATGACCTCTACGAAGATCGCGTGGGTCGGCGGAACCGCTGACGTTCGTTGACACGAGCGTCTGGGTCTGCCTGGTTTGTTCAGCCCATCACGACTGCCGTCGTGGGGGCTGCCTACTGAGCCAATGCGTAACTCCCGCGGATCTCGTCAATGAATGACGCAAAGGTCTCCGCAGCAGCGGCGCTTTCGATCTGAAGGACGTTCTCCGCGTTTCGCTCCCCGGAGCGCGAGTGGTTGAACGATCCCGCGAAGACGGTGTCATCGGCCACGATGATTTTTGCGTGCATGTAGTCGTGGGGTCGCCCCGGCCCCCAGGGGACGGATCGTTTCCCGGTGAACGCGCCATAGGCGGCGACGGCTTCGTAAGTGGCCAGCTTCGGCGACGGCGTCGGGCGGTCTGCCCACTGCTGTTTGACCTGTTTCATCTGCGTCGCGTCCACGACACCCACAACCCCGACCTTGCCGCTGGCAACGACGCCTGCAAGGGCGGTCAGGATGGCACCCGAGGTGAGCACGGGAGAGCACACCATGATTCGCCGCGTCGCCGCGGTGATCGTCGCCGCGATCTCCTTCGCCATCGCCGGCCCGCGTCCCGGCGAGAAGAATGCCCGGGCACGCAGGGGTTTCCCTGCGTAGGTGAGGTCCGCCCAGACCGGTTCGATCTTCCCGGTCTTCTCGACATCCTTCGCGGCCCAGAGCTCCTCGAAGTTGGCCATGTAGCTCGCCGCGAGGACGGGGGAGTCCAGACGCATGATGCAGTTTTCTTGCAGGGTGAAGGCATCGTCGGTCCAGTTCAGCGACCCGGTCCAGATGCGCTGGCCGTCCAAGACGACGTACTTGTCGTGCATCAGGTCCATGTAGCTCGCGATGGGATGTACATCCATCCCGAGCGAGTCGATCCATTCCGGAGGTGCCTGTGGCGGGGGCGGTTGCGCCGGATCCTCCCGCGGTATTCGATCATCGTGATCCACCACCCGAACCTTCAGACCCTTCGCGGGAAGTCCGTGCATCGCTTCCGTCAAGGCGCTGCCCTGTTCGGACATGTGCGTGTCGTAGGTGGTAATCGCCACCTCGCGCTCCGCCGAGTTGAGGAAGTCTGCAACCTTCGCCGCCACGTCCTCGACGGTCTGCTTCTCCGGGCGCAAGAACTCGACGGAGAATGTGTCGGTCACGTCTGGTCGGCCGTCGCGATCTCGCAGATCTCGTCGACATCATCGGTGATGTAGAGCAGTTCCATGTCCGCCGGACTAATCATGCCCTCGGACAGCAGTCGTGTGGAGCACCAGTCAATCAAGCCCTGCCAGTACTCGCATCCATAGAGCACCATCGGCTGGCGACGGACCTTGCCGGTCTGGATCAACGTGATGCACTCAAACAGTTCATCGAGGGTGCCAAAGCCGCCAGGGAACACGACGAACGCCTCGGAGTACTTCACGAACATCGTCTTGCGAACGAAGAAGTACCGGAAGTCGATCGTCAGATTGGCGTACGGGTTTCCGCCCTGCTCATGCGGCAGTTCGATGTTGCAGCCGATCGAGATGCCGCCCGCCTCGGCCGCACCCTTGTTGCCCGCTTCCATGATTCCGGGCCCACCGCCCGTGATCACCGCAAAGCCGCGCTCGGCCACGCCACGCCCCACCGCCTCGGCAGCGGCGTAGTAGGGGTGATCGGCGGGCGTTCGGGCGGAGCCATAGATCGCGACCGCCTTGCCAACTCGAGCGAGCGTGTCGAACCCGTCCACGAACTCCCCGAGGATACGAAGGGCGCGCCACGGATCGGTATGAACGAACTGCGGGTCCTCGGTGCGTTCCAAGAGGCCGTGGTCGGCCTGGCCAATTCGTTTGGCCATCGGCTCGGTCGTCATCAATCGCCCACGACGCATGCGGTCCTTCACGAGGTTCTCTCCCGTTCACGCCGCATCCGGTCGGCGGCACCGCGCAAGTGTGACACGCGCAGATCAAACGGACGTCGACGACCGATGGCCGTCGACGTCACAGTGCGCTCGAGAGGACTTGAACCTCCACGACCCAAGGGTCACAAGGCCCTCAACCTTGCGCGTCTACCAATTCCGCCACGAGCGCGGGCAGACCCGAAGTATACCCAGAGGCTGGAGCGAGCTGCCGCCGAGCCGTTTGCTACGGTACCGAACAACAGTTCGCTACCTCCGCGACGAAGGGTCATCCATGGACCAGCCAACCGGCCGCCGGGCACAGATTCTTGACTTCATCACGCGCTACGGCGAGCGCCACGGCTACCCTCCCACCGTTCGCGAGATTGGCGAGGGTGTCGGGCTCTCGTCGCCATCGACGGTTCATGCCCACTTGGCGAAGTTGGAAGCCACGGGAATGCTCTCGCGGGACGCGACAAAGCCACGTGCCATGCAGGTGTCCGCGGATGCGCCGCCCCCGCGACCGAACGCCCTGCCGCTGCTCGGTGCGGTGGCCGCGGGCGTTCCGCGGTTGGCGGACGAAGACGTCGAATCCTGGGTGGAGGCACCCTTCCAGGCGGACTTCCTCCTCCGCGTTCGCGGTGACTCGATGATCGGTGCCGGGATGCTGGACGGCGACATCCTCGCGATTCGTCGTCAGTCAACCGTGGACAACGGCGAGATCGGGGTCGCCCTCGTTGGTGACGAGGAGGCTACGGTGAAGAGGATCTTCCGTGAGCCGGGCGGCCTCCGACTTCAACCTGAGAACGATGCCTACGAGGCAATCGTTACCAGTGACGTCCGAATCCTCGGGCGCGTGGTGGGTGTCATGCGGGGGATGGGACCAGGCTCCTGGAGGTAGTACCCTTCCGAGTGCGGGGCAAGCAGCCGCGGGCCGGGTAACCGGTTCGAGGAAAGTCCGGACACCACAGAGCAGGGTGCTGGTTAACGGCCAGCGGGGGAAACCCCAGG
>JAYTQG010000140.1:0-42032 GCA_043746815.1 Thermoleophilia bacterium
CCCCGTAGTTGATGCCAACCAGGCCGGAGCCGATCACGACGTTTCGCTCGATCGTGGTCCCCACCGAGCCACTTTTGAACTGGATGCCCGTACCCGCCAAGGTCGCACCCCGGATGTTGACGATTCGGTTTGCCTGCACCAGCCAACGCAAACACGAGTTGCAATCGACGCCTTGGAAGTTGTTGCCAGCGAAGAGCGTGTCCTGATGGATCAAATTGCCGACGAGGGCGACGTCCGCGACGCAGCCAGGCGCGCAGGTCCCACCACCCTTGACGGCACTAAACTGCGAGTCCACGTCGGGAGCGCGGGTGTTGTCCCAGATCTCACTGCCCTCGACACGAACGTGATGCGAGGGCGCGTCAATCTTGACCCCGTGGTACGCGCCGCCGGTGATCTTCAGGCCACGGATCGTCACGAATCTCCCACCCGGAACGTAGAAGGCCTCTTCATTCCCATTCCCGTCAATCGTGGCCGAGCGGCTCGCGGCCAACGGGCGGATTACCACGGGTTGGGACGCGGTGCCGGACTGCCCTGGACCCAGGGTCAGGCGCCGGGTGAGCAGGTAGCGACCGGGAGCAATCGCGATCTCGGTGCCGGGAACAGCAGCGGCCACGGCCGCCTGAAGGTCTGCCTCGGAACGGACCTCGACGATGGCCCCAAAGGCTGGCGCGGTACCCACCGCGGCAACGAGCGACACGAGGGTGTGCTTGCAACGGCGTGGCATCACGCGAAGTGTTGCAGCCCGTCGTCAGCCCCCGAGGAGGCGCACGCCGATCCCCGCGAGGATCGTCCCAACGACCCGGTCGATCCAGACTTTCGCGCGGGCGTAGGTCCGCTGGACCGGCAGACTTGAGAACACGACAGCAAGCATGAAGTGCCACCACAGGCCGTTCAGGCCGATGATGACGACAGCGGCCACGGAGACCCACGCAGGCAGCCCGGCGGGGAGCAATGCGGTGAGGACACTCCCGAAGAACACCAGTGCTTTCGGGTTGGTCAGGTTTGTGAGAAGCCCAGTGCGAAAGCACTGCCCGGAGGTCACGGCCAGTGGTGCCCCCTGCGCGAGCGTCGGCCGGGTCGCGTTACGCCACATCTGAATTGCCAGCCAGATCAGATACGCGCCCCCCGCGATCCTCACGGCGAGATAGAGCGGGTGAAGGCGCGTCAGGACCACTCCGAGACCGACGACCGCCGCACCTGAGAGCACAACCGCGCCAGCGGCGACTCCAGCGGCCATCAGCAGCGCCTGGCGGCGGGAGTGGCGAACGGCAGCTTGGCTGACAAGGAGGAAGTTCGGCCCGGGCGAGGCCATTGCCGCGACGTGGACACCGAAGACCGTCAGCAACGTCGAGGCGGCGCTCATACCAAAGAGTGTGTCAGCGCCGATCGTCGGGTGGACTTCTTGTCGACCGGCGATCGTAGTCGGAGTGTGAGCGCAGTCTCAAAACGAACGTCCGTGCTGGCCGTCACGGCCGCGATCGCCTTCGGCTGCGGCGGTTCGGCGGGCGGCGCTGACGAACCGGTTGACCTCGCTATCGGGAACGGTTTCGTTTGGCTCTCGTCAAGCCAGAGCGCCCACCCAGGTGAGCAAGCGATCCGCGTGATTGAACGGCTGGACCTGCGAAACCTGCAGCGGACTGCATCGCCGCTACGGGTTCCGTCTACACGCAAGTCGAGTATCGCTCCTACGCGCGTCTGGTCGAGTGCAGGCAAACCCGGGGTGGTCACCGGTTTCGGATCCGTCTGGGTTGCGAACGACCGGCGGGGAGCCGTTCGCCGGATCAGCCAGACGTCACGTCGAGTGACGGCAACGATCCCGTATGCGGAGCCTCATGCGAGCCTCGGTCCGGTGGACCTGACGATCGGCGCCGGTCGTGTATGGCTCCTCGATCCCGCATTCCGTGGACGCCTCGTCAGCTTCAGCCCCACCGGGCGATTCCCGACGATCGTCCGGGTTCGGGCCGGGCAACGACGCGTCACCCAGATCGCAGGCGACGAGATGAGGCTCTTCGTTGCCCTCCCGGGCAAACCGCGCCCTCAGGTGTGTCGCATGGATCCGGAGACCGGCGCTCTTGGTCCCTGTGGACCAAAGGGTGGCGCCGCGACACTGGTACGGCGCGAGCGGCTCTCGATCGAGTTGCCCACGGGTTGGCACGTGCACACCCGCCCACTCACATCTGTGACGGACCCGGTGCAGCGTCTCTCGATCACGTCGTTCCCGCTGCGCCAAACACGTCCCGACACAGGTTGCTTTCCCGCCACCGCACTCAAGGCACTACCCGCGAATGGCGTCCTGATCCAGATCTGGGAATACCCGGATGCCCCCGTCATGAGCTTTCCGCCACGTCCCCGGAACGTCCGGTTTCCTTACATGATGACCGGTCGTGAGTGCGGTGGTGAGCGAACAACGAGCACCCTTTTCCGGGACCACGGTCGGGCATTCCAGGTGGATGTCACCGTCGGGCCAAGGGCAGGCACGGCAGAGGGTCGCCGAGCAGGGCGGGTAGTCGACACGCTTCGTGTCAGGTAGCCGCGCAGTGTAAGTGGGATGCCATCGGGCCTACCAAAACCGAACCCAACGGAGGCTCACTCGCGCAGGACCTCGCCTGCTCGCGCCTCTGACCACTGCACGAGCGCTGCCGCTGGCCCCGAGAGGGACGCTCCGAGGCTGGTGAGCGTGTACTCCACGCGCGGCGGGACCTCGGCGAAGATCTTCCGCTCGACCAAGCCAGCCGCTTCCATCTCGCGGAGGGTCCGGGTGAGCATGCGCTGGGAGATGCCGTCGATCCGCTTCATCAACTCGCCGTGGCGCATCTGGCCATGGGCAAGCGCCGCGGACGTCAAGATCACCCATTTGTCGGCAACCAGGGAGAGGGCATCTCGGGACGGACACTGGGACGCAAAGGCGTCGTACGACTGGGATTTCGACGTGGTCACCCCTTAAGGCTAGCGCAGCCGTCAACATGCGTGTATGTTCCTTAGGTACGTATTGTTCCTAAGGCATTGGAGCCATCGCATGATCCTTCTCACCGGAGCCACCGGAAAGATTGGCCGCAACCTCGCAACGATCCTTGGCGAGCGCGGCGTACCGACCCGGGCACTTGTCCGTGACACGACCAAGGCAGCCGACATCGCGGCAGCGGGCGTGGAGCTGATTCAGGGCGGGTTGACTCCCACCGACCTTGACCGCGCGCTGACGGGTGTCGACACGGTCTATCTCGCCGTTGGCGGTACACCCGACCAGGTCGAACTGGAAAACGCGGTGATCGACGGGGCAGCACGGGCGGGCGTCAAGCGGATCGTGAAGATCTCCGTCAATGGTGCCGACCCAGCCGCGCCGCTAACGCTTGCGAAGTGGCACGGCGAAATCGAGCAGCACCTCGCCGCCTCTGGAGTCCCCGCCACCATCTTGCGCCCGAACTTTTTCATGCAGAACTTCCTTGGCTCGGCGGGATCGATTGCGGGCGAGGGCAACCTCTACGGCGCCTCAGATGACGGACGTGTCGCATTCATCGATGACCGCGACATTGCAGCAGTGGCCGCGAATGTCCTTGTGGGCGACGGCCACGATGGCAAGGAATACGTCCTTTCCGGACCCGACTCACTCTCGTACCCGGAGGTCGCATCAACAATCAGTTCGGCAACGGGCAAGCCCGTCACCTACGTCAATCTGACCGACAACCAGATGCGTGGAGCCCTTCTTGGGATGCAGTTCCCCGAATGGCTGGCCAACGCCTACATCGACCTGAACCTCGTCATCCGGAACAACTGGGCGGCAGAACCCATCGGCGACACCGAGCGACTGCTCGGGCGTGCAACGCGGTCGTTCTCCGACTTCGCCCGCGAGAACGCTGCAGCCTTTTCTGGATAGGTTCACCCATCCAGGGTGAACGCTTGCAGCATTCACTACGCACGGATTAGAGTCGGTCATGACATGCATCGCTCGGACCGAGCGATGCCAAATCCGAGCGAATCCTCCGGGTTCGCACAGAACCTGGAGGATGCATGATCGAAAACACGTATTACACGCCTGACGTCCACGGTCACTACGACCTGTTCAACGTGGGGGACTTGGCGTTGGAGGAGGGTGGAACGATCCCGAATCTTCACCTCGCCTACTGCACGCACGGCGAACTCAACGCCGCGAAGGACAATGCGATCCTCGTTACGACGTGGTACTCCGGCACTCAGGAGATCTGGAACCGGGTCTACATCGGACCCGAGCACGCGCTGAACCCGGAGAAGTACTTCATCGTGGTGATCAACCAGGTCGGCAACGGGCTCTCGACCTCGCCACACAATGCGCCCGATGCGATCTCGATGAGCAAGTTCCCGCACGTGCGGATCGGCGACGACGTGGTCGCTCAGGAACGCCTGCTGCGCGAGAAGTTCGGCATCGAACAGCTTCAACTGGTGACCGGCGGATCGATGGGCGCGCAGCAAACCTACGAGTGGGCGGTGCGCTTTCCGGACAAGGTCAAGCGCGCAGCGCCGATCGCGGGAACCGCCAAGAACACCCCGCATGACTTCCTCTACACCGAAACGCTGGTCGAAACCATCACCTGCGATCCCGGCTTCGCCGGAGGCGAATACGCTGCGGGCACCGACGTCGCAGCCGGTCTTGCTCGCCACGCAAAACTGTGGTCCGCGATGGGCTTCTCGACGGAGTTCTTCAAGACCGAGCACTGGCGAGGTGTTGGCTTTGAGAGCAGGGAGGCATTTCAGACCGGTTTGATGGAGGCCTACTTCGGTGTCATGGACCCGAACGACCTTCTCACGATGGCGTGGAAGTGGCAGCGTGGTGACGTGAGCCGCCACACGGGAGGCGACCTGGCCGCGGCCCTTGGACGGATCACCGCGAAGACCTTCGTGATGCCAATCTCTGAGGACATGTTCTTCCCGGTCCGCGACTGCGCCGCCGAGCAGGCCCTCATCGCGAATAGCGAACTGCGCGTGGTGGACAGCGTCAGCGGCCACCTCGGCCTGTTCAGCCTGGAGCCGTCGTACATGGAACAGATCGACCAGCTGCTTGGGGAACTGCTCGACACCCCGGCCTGAGCGTGCCCCGAGCCGGGTGGGTCTACGACTCTCTTGAAGCGTCGGCGCCGCTCGGCTCGGGGGCATATGTTCGGTCCATAAGGGGGCTTGACAGCAGGAAGTCGGCGGTGGCCCGATTGCAGGCGATCGGACAGTTGTAGACGACAGCAATCCGAAGTAACGCCTTGACGTCGACATCATGCGGTTGGGGTTCCAAGGGGTCCCAGAAGAAAATCACGATGTCGAGGCGTCCCTCGGCGAGCCCGGCACCCACCTGCTGGTCGCCTCCGAGGGGTCCCGACAGGAACGTACTGACGGGCAAGTCGAGTTGGCTGGAGACCAACGCGCCCGTCGTTCCGGTGCCGTACAGCTCGTGCTTGGCGAGCGTACCTCGGTTGTAGCGAGCCCACTCCAGGAGGTCGTCTTTGCGGTTGTCGTGGGCGATCAAGACGATTCGCTTGCTTCTCGCCATCGCCGGTTGTGCGGTGGTCGACATCTTTGCCTCCCTCGGGACGTGGCGGGTCCCGTCGAGCGTACGCGCCCCGCCCCGAGCGCGCGCCCGACCGACCGACGTCCGTGACCGATGCATTCGCACTGGCCTGACGGCCGTCGCGCCGTTTGTTTTGGATCGTCCATTGATTTGCCGATGCAATGGAAGGTTCTGAGGCCCGCCCCCGCGGCAGAACCGAATATTTTCAATGGACTCGACCCCTCGACATCATCCTGATCGCGACACGGTGATTGCACCGCGGCGTGAACACCTGCGCAGGCATCTGCACTGGGCTGTCATCGCCGCGTTCGCACTTTCGGGCATCTTCGTCGCGTTCAATGAGGGGTCACTACCCTCGACAATCCTGCAGTACGCGACGCCAATCGCGGTTGCGATTGCCTGCGGAACTCGTGCGGTGTTTTCACGGGGAATGCACCGGCGCATGTGGCTACTCGTAGCAGCCGGGATGGCAAGCAATGCGCTTGGCGACATGCTCTTCTTGAGCCTTGGTATGCCGGGCTCGGCGTCGCTGGCGGATCCGTTATACCTGGCGACCTATCCCGCTCTCTTGGCTGCTGGCGCAATCCTTGTTGTGGCCCGTGCTGGGAAGGGTGCGCGAGAGGTATTCATGGACGCAAGTGTTGTGGCCGTCACCTGTGGGCTTGTGATCTGGCAGTTCTTCGTGGTCAACCCAGGAACCGCGAACGACGGTTCGCTTGTGCAGCGCATCGTGTTTTCGGCGTATCCAATTTTGGACGCCGTGCTGGTCGCCCTGGTTGCCGCGCTACTCCTTGCACCGGGCCGACGGAGTACGTCAACCCTCCTGTTTGCCATATTCACGACGCTGCTCCTCAGCGCCGATTTGGTCTACAACATTTCCGTCGTCGCAACGGAGGTCGCTTCACTCTTTCCGTTGAGCGACGCGACATACCAACTCGCCTACGGCGTCCTCATTGCGGCCGCGTTACACGCGTCTGCCCGGCAGATCGCCGAGCCCGTCGCGCAGCCGGATCGGACGACGAGCCGTGCCCGGCTGGCGCTCGTTGCAGCCGCCTTCTTCATTGCTCCTGGATTCGCCGCCCTGGTTCCCTCACTCGGTTTCAGGTACCAGCTCGAGGTATTCCTCCCGGTCGTCCTCTTCGTAAGCGCACTCGGCATCTCGCGTATCGGTCTCCTCGTGCGAAGTCTGGAGCGTGAGCGAGCAAGTCTGATCGAAGCCGAGGGTGCGCTGAGCCACCAAGCGAACCATGACGGCCTGACCGGTCTCCCAAACCGAACCGCGTTGATGCGCCGCGCCAACGCGGAGATTGCGAACAGCAATCGGGTTGGCACCATGGCGCTGCTGTTCGCGGACCTGGACCGCTTTAAGGTGGTGAATGACAGCCTTGGACATCGCGTGGGCGACGCATTGCTGGTGCATGTCGCTGACCGGATTCGCTCGGTGGTCGGCGATGATGGCTTCGTCGCTCGACTCTCCGGCGATGAGTTTGTGGTCCTCTGCCCGTCCCTCGCGTCGCCTGCCGACGCGCGGAGGGTGGCCGACATTGTCCTAGAGGCCATTGGTACCCCGGTCGTGATCGGAGATGACCTCATCCACACCGCCGCGAGCATTGGGATTGCATTTCTCGATGGACACAACGATGCCCTCGCCCTGATCCGCGACGCCGACGTGGCGCTGTATCGCGCCAAAGAACGCGGACGCGCAACGGCCGCCATTTTCGATGAGGAAATGGGCGCGAAGGTCGCGGAGCGACACGAACTCGAATCGGCCCTTCACGGCGCAATTGAACGCGACGAGCTTTCCTTGGTCTACCAACCAATTGTCCGCCTCGACGACGTCTTGCTCCTTGGATTCGAAGCGTTGTTGCGGTGGAACCGCGGCGGCCGGGAAGTCCCAGTGGATCTCCTGATCGAGGTGGCCGAGGCGACGGGACTCATCCTCAACGTCGGAGAATGGGTACTCAACCGCGCCTGCGCCGACCTCGTGCGGCTGCAGACGGCCTGTCCGAGCGGCCAGCCCCTGGGTGTCTCGGTGAACGTCTCCGCCCGACAACTTTCTGACGACCGGCTGGTTGCGGCTGTCCAAACGGCGATCAAGGCGGCTGGGATCGAACCGGGGGCGTTGACACTGGAGTTGACCGAGACTGCCCTTATCAACGACCCGGATCGGGCCACTGCCACCCTCAACGCACTCCGCGCCGTGGGTGCCCGCATTGAGATTGACGACTTTGGTGTCGGCTATTCATCGCTCTCGCGCCTCGGCTCATTTCCGCTGGACGGAATGAAAATTGACCGCAGCTTCGTCGCGGAACTCGGTCGCTCCAGCAGTGCACGATCCGTCATCGTCGCGATCCTGGCCCTTGGCGATGCCCTCGGACTTGAAATCGTCGCGGAAGGCGTCGAAGAACCCAGCCAAGCCGCAACGCTGATGGCGCTGGGGTGTGAGCGCGCGCAGGGGTATCTCTTCGCCCGACCGCTCTCGCTGGCGAACGCGGTCGCCTTCGCTCAGCAAGCACGGACGTTGGCCTGAGAGCTACTCCACTGGGGGATCGACCGCATGAGCGACGAGCGCTGCATGGTCGCACCACTCGGTCGTCAGTTCATGAGTTGCCGCCAGGACCACCTGAGGAGCCTGGCCTGCCTCAAACGCCTCCTGCCATCGCGGAGCGCACAGGCACCATCGGTCGCCTGGCTGCAGCCCCGCAAACCCCCACTCGGGATGCGGCGTCGAGAGATCGTTCCCGCGTGCTTTCGAGAATGCCAGAAACGCCTCAGTCATGATGGTGCAGACCGTGTGAACACCGACGTCGCCTGACCCGGTGTTGCAACATCCGTCCCGATAGAAGCCGGTCATGGGGTCGGTAGAGCACGATTCGAGCTCACCGCCAAGAAGGTTGCGCGCCATGATCTGACTCTGACAGGTTCGACGGGGACCCGAGAAGCGGACAGACCCACAACCAGCGCTGCAATGATCCACCGATGTCGGTGGAACGCGCTCCCTGTCATCTCACCACGGATGGGTTGTTGGAGCCCGGCACCGGGCCGAGGGGCAGCATCCGTATCTGGCCGTATACGCAAGGCTGGAAGTGGCAGCGGCGGCGGGTCGAGGAGCACCTCCTCGACCCGGTCAACGTCGTCATCGTCGACCAGTCACCGGGCCAGGTCATGGCGGCACTCGCCGGAGAAGGGTGGGAGCTGCCCTCATCAGGCGGCATCCACCGGTTGTGGGTCAATCGAATTCTTCGCCCGATGCGGACCCACGCAACCCTTGGAAGCTACGACGAGCGCACCCACGTTCGCCTCTGGAGTGTGGGGGGGCACACCGTTGCAGCGGCCCACCACGAGTACGCAGACGACCGCGGCCGCCACATCGTCACCACGTGGGACGGCGCTCGGGGACGGGTCGCCGAGGCCTTGACCGCTGCTGGCTACCGGTCAAACGGCCTCGGAGACATTGTGACGCTTCCCGGAATCCGCGGCCTCGCGAACGACGGCCGAGTACTCACGTTGTCATCGCGGTGACCCTGGCCGCGGAGACGGTCGTTCCCCATCGTCGGTACAGCTAACAGGTAAATGGGCTCGCTCTCAGCCGCGGCGTCGGGTACGTTCCCGAGGTCTGCGCTTCGAAACCCGGTTTCACCAGATTCCGCCGGTTCTCCGAACGGCAGACTGCCCACCACGACTCGTCGAGGACGTTTCAAGTGACCGCAACGATGACCACTGCCATCCCCAACCACGCCGCGCTCAGCGCTCGCGTCGGCGCGGCATGAGCGAAGCGACCACCACATCGCAAACGATTGGCGTGCCAAAGGAGACGGCTTCTGGGGAACGGCGCGTGGCGCTGAGCCCTGCTGCACTCCCGGCGCTCGTCAAGGCTGGGCTGTCGATTGTCGTCGAGGCTGGAGCAGGCGAGTCAGCTGGCTTCTCCGATCAGGCTTACGTGGACAAGGGTGGACGGATCGGGACGCGCGCTGAGGCGCTCGCGGCCGACGCAGTGGTGATGGTGCGCGTCGCAGACGACGGCGCCCTTCGCAAGGGCCAGGTCGTCGTTGGGATGGCTGCCCCATTCGCCGCTCCCGAGACCTCCAAGGCCATCGCGGATCGCGGCGTCACCCTGTTCTCGTTGGAGCTCGCGCCGCGCACGACGCGCGCCCAAGCCGTTGACGTCCTCTCGTCGCAAGCGACGGTATCTGGCTATAAGGCTGTTCTCCTCGCCGCGGAAGCGCTCCCCAAGCTGTTTCCGTTGATGACAACCGCCGCGGGCACGATCCCGCCGGCACGGGTGTTCATCATGGGTGCTGGCGTGGCTGGCCTCTCCGCAATCGCTACGGCCCGTCGCCTCGGTGCCGTCGTGGAGGCCTACGACGTACGCTCGGCCGTGAAGGAGGAGGTTCAGAGCCTGGGAGCCCGCTTCGTCGAGCTCCCGCTTGAGACCGGCCAGGAGGCTGGCAGCTCCGGCGCCTATGCCACTCAGCTGACCGACGAGCAGCTGGCCAAGCAGCGCGAGCTCATGGTGAAGACCGTCGGCGGAAGTGATGTGGTAATCACGACTGCCCAGGTTCAGGGAAAGAAGGCCCCCGTTCTCGTGACCGCAGACATGGTCGCCGCGATGAACCCGGGCTCGGTGATCGTGGACCTCGCCGCGGAGCAGGGCGGTAACTGCGAGCTGACCAAAGTCGGCGAGAGCGTCGTCCACAACGGAGTGACGATCATTGGACCGGCCAACATCACCTCGACCGCCGCACACGACGCCAGCCTGATGTACGGCAAAAACGTGGCGAACTTCCTGATCCTGATGATCGCCGACAAAAAGCTGGCACCTGACACCGACGACGCAATCCTGACCGAGTCGATGGTGACCAGGGGCGGCGAGGTCGTGAACGCCCGTGTCCGGGAAACGCTTGGCCTGCCACCCCAGCCCGCGACTGCCCAAGGAGGGCCCTCAGCATGAGCACTGAGTTCGTCTTGAGCAGTGAGTTCATCATCACCGGACTCTTTGTCTTTGCGCTTGCTGCGTTCCTGGGAATCGAAGTGATCCACCGGGTCCCGAAGCTGCTGCACACGCCATTGATGGCATTGACCAACGTTCTTTCGGCGATTTCACTGGTGGGTTCGCTGGCGATTCTTGGCGAAGCGACGACGACCTACTCGACCATCATGGGTTTCGTGGCGGTGGTGGCCTCAACGATCAACGTGGTGGGCGGATTCCTCATCACCGACAAGATGCTTCGGATGTTCCGTCGCAGTGAGAAGCCCAAGCCCGCTGCGGCGCCGGAGGCCAGCCGATGACTCGGGCAAACTGGATCGAGCTTCTCTACGTCATTGCCGTCTGCGGGTTCATTCTTTCGTTGAAATGGATGTCCGCCGCGCCAACGGCCCGCCGTGGGCTCTTCGCGGGTGAGATCGGCTTCGGCGTCGCGATCATCGCAACGCTGATGCTTCCGGGTATCGAAGGTAAGGGCTTCGGACTGATCGCTGCTGCACTGGTGGTGGGCACGGTTATCGGCGTTCCGCTGGGCCTCAAGGTCCCGATGACGGCCATGCCGGAGCGAATCGCTCTCTCACACGCGTTTGGCGCGCTGGCGGCCGGGCTCGTCGGTGTCGCCCACTACTTCCTCACCTCGGACAATCTCGGCCGCTTCGGCGCCGGTGTATTGGGAGCCGAGATCCTTCTGGGTTGCCTCGTCTTTACCGGCAGCGTCATGGCAGCCGGAAAACTGCACGAAATGCTTCCCCAGCGCCCGATCACCTACAAGGGCCAAAACCTCGGCAACTTCGCGGTGCTCGGTGCGGCCGTCGCACTGATCATCGTCTTGATCGCGAAGCCCACCGCCTCTTGGGTCATTCCGATCATCGTCGTACTTGGTTTGATCTTTGGTGTGCTGTTGATCATCCCGATCGGCGGCGCGGACATGCCGACGGTCATCGCCCTCTTGAACAGCTACGCGGGCCTTTCGGCCTCGGCGCTGGGCTTCGTACTTGGCAACAAGCTTCTCATCGTGGCCGGTGCACTTGACGGTGCATCCGGCCTGATCCTGTCGATCATCATGTGCCGCGCCATGAACCGCTCCTTCTCGAACGTTCTCTTCGGCGCCTTCGGCCAGCTGCAAGAACCGACCGCCGGTACAGACGCCAGCGAGTTGGGAAGCGTTCGCTCCGCCACACCGGACGAGGCCGCGGAGATCCTGAGCGCAGCGCGTTCGGTGGTTGTTGTCCCGGGATATGGAATGGCCGTCGCCCAGGCACAGCACAAAGTCCGCGAACTGGCCGATGCCTTGGAAGCTGGCGGCGCAGAAGTGCGCTACGCAATCCACCCGGTGGCAGGCCGCATGCCCGGCCACATGAACGTCCTGCTCGCCGAGGCAAACGTTCCCTACGACAAGCTGCTTGATATGGATGAGATCAACGACGACTTCCCGCAGGTTGACGTCGTGCTTGTCCTCGGGGCAAATGACGTCGTCAACCCGGCAGCTCGCCATGACAAGAGCAGCCCCATCTACGGGATGCCGATCCTGAACGTCGACCAGGCCGCCACAATCATGGTCGTCAAGCGCTCGATGCGCGCAGGGTTCGCGGGCGTCGAGAACGAACTCTTCTACAACGACAAGACCCTGATGGTCTTCGGGGATGCCAAGGCCGTCGTCGCGGAGTTGGCCAGCGAAGTCGAGGGTGCCGCGCACTAGTTGGAGTGACGATGCGAAGCCGTAAAGCCGATCTCCTCGGGATTCCCCCGATCGCTCCCTGGCTCATCGCGTTGCTTTTTCTCGCCATCCTCGCCGCGTTCCAGTGGGGATGGCTGGGTCTCATGATGCTGCTGGCCATCGCGGGGCTTTCCCTCGTCGTGCTGTCACGTTCGGGGGCGGCACCAGGGGAGAACGTGCAGCGGCTCGCAGAGCCCAGCAATTGGACTCCGCTCGCGATGGGCGCAGTGACCATCGCGGCGAGTGCCGTCGTCTTGCTCATCGCCTGGAAGACGCTCAACGGATCGGGCGTTTTCGAGTCGCTGGTCGTAATCCTTGCCCTCGCTGCCTTTGCCCTCTGGATCGCGTTCACGGCACGAACACTTGGTCTGGGCGCCGCGCTGCGCGACCGTGAACGCCCCGGAGAGCAGCGAACACCGCGACCATAGCCCCGCTCGGACGCCCGCCCGCTCAAGAGACGGTCCATCTCGACCGATCTTTATGACAGCGCTTACCCGACCCCCCGGAGCCTTGAATCGTGCGGACCCCCATCATTTCTTCCTGCAGCACATCTCGCGGCCGTGCCCTCGTCGGCGTGACTGGCGCCGCGGCCCTCCTTGCGTTGTGCTCACCGGCGCTCGCCGCTGGCCCAATGCAGCCAGGCGACCAGATCGCGGCCACGAAGGACACTCCGGCCCTTCTCGCGACGGCACTCAAGTCACATCAGACCGTCGTGGTGTCGTTCCTGATGCCCGGAAGCGCGGACGATCGCCTCGTCGGTGACGCCGTTGCTGGTGTTCGGAAGACGCCACTTGCCAAGCGCGGAGTGCGGTTCATCACCTACCAGCTGGGGCGCAGTCCAAAGGACATGGGAATGGCGGCCGAACTCCTTGGGGTTGCTGGCACACCGAGCGTTGCGGTCATCGACCCCCAGGGCAAACTCCAAACCCGCTTTCTTGGTGTCATCGACCAGTCAATGGTCACCCAGGCAATCGCCGATACCAACCCCCCTGGGCCGGGGCCGAAGAAGAAGATCGCGAAGAAGGTTGGCAAGAAGGTCGGCGCCAAGACTCCCGCAAAATCGACACCAAAGGCGCCCCCCGCGGGCACGAAGGCAACCCCGGCCGTCGGAAAGCCGAAGCCTGCGATTGGCGCTTCTGCGCTGACGGGAAACCCAAAGGGCGTCGCCCTGGCGAAACAGGTGAATGCCGCGTACGCGTCGGTCGCAGGGCTCGCCGAGGATCGGACCTCATCGGCTGGCGGAACTCTCACCCGACTCTTCGCAACGACCGGTGGAAAGGTTACCGGCGTGCGGGAGATCGAGGTCGCCGGGGCCGTCACAACCCGAAAGATCAGTCGGCCAGAAGCGCTCTACACGAAGAGCGGAACGGCGACGTGTTGGACCAAGGGGGCGCCACAACCCTCCGACTTCGGCGAGATCCTGAGCCAGGGCGTTACGAGTGCTCCCAACGTCGCCGGCGCGGTCACGACCTTCAGCCTCACGAGCAATGGGAGCGCTGCCCGGTTCAAGATCGATTCGAAGACCAAGATGCTTGCTTCTGCGACGTATGCAACAGCGGCTGGCAAGCCATCCGCGACGAGCACCTTCCGGTTGCTCTCCCCCGCGCCCGTCATCGACGCACCCACCCCACTCTGCCCGTAGCTGGATGACGCTCCTCGGGATCTCAGCCGCCGCCATTGTTGCGGCGGCCTGCGTTCCGGCGGTCGCTAGCTCAGGAGTTCCCCCGCGCGGATTGACCGGTTCGCCCGAGGGGGTTGCCCTCGCGAAGCGCGTGAACCTCTCGTACATCACGGTACCGGGACTTTCGGTGACAACCGTGATCTCCGCCGAGGGTTCGACGACCTGGAGTCCGCTGCCAACCCTGACGACCGCACGCCTCAGTCATGGCAACCCGTACGCAATTCGAGACACGGCGACAAGCCGGGCCGGAACCCAAACACAGATCCAACGCCCGGAGGCGAAGTATCGAATTGCCTCGCCTGAGACCTGTTGGACCCGGATTGCCGAGACCTCTCATTCGAAAATTGGGGTTATTCATCGGGAGGTGCTGGGAGTACCGAAGTCGCTCGGCGGGAAGATCATTCTCCCTCGCGGCGAGAACTCGAACGGCTTCTACACCATCAAACGAGCTACAAACCGCATCGAGTCCCTGACACTCACCGAGAGTGGAAAGACGATCCGGATCGACTTCCATGAGCTGCATTCGGCTCCACGGATCGAAGCCCCGCACCCGCTCTGCTGAACTGAATCTTGGGCTGAGATCGGCGGCTAGCGCTGCCGTCCGCCGAGCAAGCGAGCAACCCAAGCTGGCTACCCTACGAGGCCCCCGGCGACAACACCGATCACCACAGGGATGACCAGCCAGCCGAGCGCGGTCAAGATGATCGCCACAAAGGCGATCGTGCGAGCATCATCGGTGGGGGGTTCCCCACACCCACCAATGGTCTCCCAAAGCGCAGCGAGGGGTTGCTCGACGGTGAGCTCGATCCGCCGGTGGGCGATCGCCGCTGCCCGCAGCATGATCCACGCCAAGGCACCAAAGACGATGAAGCTGAAGATCGCGGCCCCGATGATGAATCCGCGTTCGAGCAGATGTGGCCCGAGTGCCTGGAACGCCGCGGCGATCAGCGGAATAAGCGCGGCGATGATGAAGGTCGGAAAACCGAGCAGACTGCCCTTGTATGCGGGGGCGAGCCGGTCGGCGTCGATCCGAGCCAGGGCGAGAATTCGGCGCTGAGGATCCTCGCGCTTGCAGCGGGCCTCACGGCGGGCATAGAGGTTCCGCGCCGAGTCGACGATCGTCTCCTGATACGAGCGAACGATAATCCGGGTCACCTGCTCGACCGCCCAGCCCGCGAAGAATCCGAGCGGCCCGAGGTTTGGAAGTGCTGGAGAACGAAAGCCGTTTCGATCCAGCACCTCGACGGCACGAAAGAGGAGACGATGCGACTCCTGGAACCGATCCGGGAAGGCCAGCGGATCCCGGAAGGTGAGCTCCTGGACGATGATCTCCTCGCGACGTCCCTTCGCGCCGATCTCTTCGAGGATGCTGTCGGTGGACTCGTCGTTTCCGCGCAAGATGCGGAAGCGTTCGAACCGGTCATGAATCTTGTCGATGACAAGATTGCCGTCATGTTCAGTACTCATGCGGCGCAAAGCCTACCGGGTATTCCAGGGGCCACCCCGGACCACCTCCCGGTTTCAGCGTAGTTCGAAATGCGTCGCTCGGTGCGGCAGCGGTGTGCCGAAATCGTGCCACCGGCTACCTGATGATCGGCAGCCGCTTCGCGTCGATTCCAGGAAGGACGCGACCCGCCTCGACTCCCAGCCAGCTCTCAAGCAGCGTGGCGTAGACCGTTCGGAATTCAGTCGAGACGAGCAAGTTTTCGTCCTCGTCCAGTTTCGCGAGGCCAGGGAACTCGCTCCGAATCCCGCCATTCGCTTTGTTGCCGACGACGAGCACCAAACCACCGGCACCGTGATCGGTTCCGTGCGAGTCGTTGTCCTCGGGACGGCGACCGAACTCGCTCCAGACAACTGTCAACACCTTGTCGGCGAGACCCCGCTGTTCGAGGTCAGCCTGCCAGGCTTCCAACGAGTCGCCCAGATCTTTCAGGAGCTTGGGGTGCTTTTCGTCCTGCTGGTCGTGGGTGTCGTATCCGCCCCCGGCGCTCATCGCGGCAACTCGGGTACCGAAGCCCGCGGACAGCATCCGGGCCAGGTTTTTAAGACCCTTCCCAAGTTCGCTCTCTTTGGGGTACTCCATCGGCGTCGGCGGAAGCGGGTTCTTCTCGTCGACGTGGAGCGGTTTCAAGCGGTCTCGGATTTGAATGGAGTTCGTATACGCCTGCTGGGCGGCGACGAGCGCTGGCGAACCTCCTCCCTGGGAGATGGCCCGGTAGGCCTCCAGATAGGCATCTTGCTCCCACACATCCGGTATGTAGAAGCCGAAGTCGTTCGGATCGAAAACGGTTGCAACGGCGGCACGCTTGCTGATCAAGACTGGATCAAGACCCCAAGTGACGCTAATCCCTTGGAGCGCGTTGTCGGGGGTCCCGACCACATCCAACGTCCTGCCAAGCCAGCCAGTACGGTCAGGCGCCTGGCCGACGATGCCGGTGCGCCAGTATCCGGCCGAGTTGAAATGTGACTGGTCCGGGTTTGCAAAGTCGACGGACGGAAGCACCGCCACTTTGCCTGCGTCGTAGAGGCGCTTTAGGCCACCGAGTGCGGGATTCCAGCCGAAGTCCTTGGTGTCAGGGAGCCCAAGGGTCGCCTCGGGGGCGATACCGATTCGCTTGCGCAGTTCGCGGTAGCGAGGCTCGTTCAAGGGAACCAGGGTATTGAGCCCGTCGTTGCCGCCGTCCAGGTAGATGAGCACGAGCGTGCGCGCGTTCGGATCGTCAGCCGCCGCTGCTGCTGCCGCGTCAAGGAGACGGCGCGGCGACATTCCAGCGCCACCGATGCACGCGGCGAACAAACCGATTCCGCCAGCCAGAGCATTGCGACGAGTGAGGCCCCCGGTGCGCTCAAACTCGGCGAGCCCCTGGTCGAGTGCGGCGGCGGGAAGTGGAATGAGGTTCGAATTTCCCGCCTCAAGGAGGGCGCCGTGGGAGCGGTGCCAGTCCTCGCAGCCGCGTCGTGCGCGAAGGGCCATCAGGAGACCTGCGCGTCGGGGCCAGCCAACAACAGGTGGCGAAGGACGCGTTGGCGTTCGGTGTAGTAGTGCTTCACTTCCCACTCCTCATCGCGGCCACGGACGCTGCTCCTCGCGTAGGCATGGAGGCCCGCCTTTGTGCGGGCGCTGGTCCAGGGTCGGCCGGTCGCCTTCAAGGCGGCTTCGATGGCCTGCGCTGGCGTTTGTGTCTTCGGCACCGAGCCATCTTGGAGGGCCTTCTCGATGAGGCTGGATGCCGCTTGGAAGCGGGACTTGATCGTCGCGGTCGAGAGCCACGACTCGTTGTATTCCCAGCCCGAGACGTTGGGTGGGTAGAAGGGGCGTTGCCCCATCTCATCCAGTTGCCACGACCAGGACTCGCGGTCAACGCTCCGCCCGAGGCGCCGCAGCATTCCCGCGACATAAACCACCGGGGGTTTGACCTGGTCCGGCTTGTCCAGGTTCGCGTAGATCGCGGGGTGGGTCAGGATGATTCGAACGACTGGGCGCAGCTCGTTCTTCGAACCTCGGTATGCGGCGACCATGCGCGTTAGCGCGTCGGGCGGGCAGGGTTGCGCCGAGAAGTAGCCCCAAAGTTTCCCGCACAGGTACGGCGCATGGCCGGGGTGGTCGATGGCCATGTTGATGATGTCGGCAGCGTCGAACCGTCCGCGCTTTCCGAAGACGGTCTTCATCCCGCCGTCGTGTTCCTGAGTATTGAAGCCAAACGACTTCTTGTCGTAGTCGTAGGTCACCCCCGTAAAGGCACGAGCGGCCTCGCGAATGTCCTTCTCGGTGTAGCCGTTGTTGACGCCGAGGGTGAAGAGTTCCAAGAGTTCGCGAGCAAAGTTCTCGTTCGGAGACCCCTTCGTCGACCCGCTCATGTCGAGCCAGAGCTGCATCGCGCCGTCGTTCGCGAGAGCCTGGGTCAGGGTCCGGAAGTTCCCAAGTGAGTGCTTACGCAGCGTCGCGTACTGGAGCATCATCAACTTCGCGTTGCCGACCTTCGAATTCGAGGTCGCGAAGTGGTCGTGCAGGTTCAGCGTCATCCGCTCGACCAGTTGGTGTCGGGCACGGACGGAACGATCCAGCCACCACAAGACGTCATGTCCGTAGGAGTTCTCGGGATCTATTGCCTTCCCGTCAACCCGGGCTCCGCGCCCCGGCTCGAGTTCCGGTCCCTTCGCTGGCGCGAGCAGTTCGTCGATCGCTCCCGACAGACCAACCGGCGTCAGTCGGTCCAGGTCGGCGCGACGCGGGCCAAAGCCAGCTCGCCAGTAGAGGCGTTCAATTTTGAGGCGCGTGACCGCGCTGTTTACCGCTTTGGCGATGGTTTCCTCCGTGCGGTCACCGTGAAGCCCTGCTGCATGCCGCGGGCGGCATGGTCGCCAACGGTGCACACGAGCACGTAGCGACCGGGGGGCAGGGTGACGTCGAGTTCCGCGAGTCCTCCAGGGAGCACTCGGGCAGTTGCGGCGAGGACCGGAGCTCCGGCGGCGCGACGACGAATGGACAGGTCGTGCTCGTCCTCGCCCGTGTTCTTCACCTGAAAATGCAGGCGATTACCCGGAGCCGCAAGGCGGCTCGGGTCAAGGCGGTACTCGTTCGCATACACGAGTACATTCGCCGCGGGGGGCGGGGCGAGGGCGAACACGACACCGACCTTATCGGCGAATTTGGTCGTGAAGTTGAGCAGCAGGTTAAGGGACGTTGGCAAAGCGTCAGGTTCACGCGATCGGTACCCTCCATCGCATGTCGACGACCATCGGGCTCCGTTCAACGCGCATCGTCGCGGCAGCTGGCTACGCACCGGACACGGTCCGAACGAACCTCGATCTCGAAAAGATCGTGGACACCACCGACGAATGGATCGTCTCGCGAACCGGTATCCGCGAACGACGAATCGCGGCTCCGGGACAAGCCACAAGTGATCTCGCCGCGATCGCTGGGGAGCGGGCGCTTGAGCTGAGTGGGCTCAGTCCCGATGACATCGACGCGGTCATCGTCGGCACCTGCACCCCCGATCACCCCCTTCCAAGTACCGCCTCCATCGTCTGCGGACGGCTCGGAATTCACAACGCTGGTGCGTTTGATCTCTCCGCAGCGTGCTCGAGCTACGGCTATTGCCTCACTCAGGGCCATGCGCTGGTCGCGTCCGGCGCCGCCGAGAACGCGCTGGTCATTGGCGCGGACATCATGTCCCAACTAATGGACTGGAACGACCGTACGACCTGCGTGCTCTTCGGGGATGGCGCTGGTGCAATGATCGTGACGAACCGTGGCGGCGATGGAACTACGGCACTCCTCGCCTCAGATTCTGGCACCGTTCCCGACCTTGCCAGCCTTTGGGTACCTGCTGGCGGCAGCAGGGAACCGATCAACCGGGATCAGAACTCCGAGGCTGATGCGTTCCTGCGGATGAATGGTCGTGAGGTCTTCCGGTTCGCGTCGACAACGATCGTGGCGTCGATCCAGCGGCTTCTCGACAAGGCTGGCCTGACCGCAGATGCCGTCGACCTGTTCGTCCCGCATCAGGCCAACCTGCGGATCGTGGAACATGCCGTCGCGCGCACGGGCATCCCGATGGAGCGCGTAATGACGAACCTCGAGCGCTATGGCAACACCTCCGCGGGTTCGATTCCGCTCGCGCTCGCCGAGGCCGAGGCGAACGGTCGACTGGTGCCCGGTTCGATCGTACTCACGATCGGCTTCGGCGCTGGCCTTTCCTGGGCTGGCCAGCTCTTCCGCTACGGGGGCCAGTCGGCCAGTTAGCGGATCGCGACGTCCTTAAGGATTGCGCGCACCAAACCGGGAATGCTCTGCTCGTCTGACTCGCGGTGGACGCTGAAACCAAGATCGTTCGCGGTGGCTGAGGTCGCGGGTCCGATCGAGAAGATCCGTAGGCCCGCGATCCGTTCGTAGTCAGACGAAGCGAGGAGTCCGTGGAACGCCGTCACGGTGGATGACGCCGTAAAGGTGACGGCGTCCGCCGCGAGCGCGCGTTCGATCGCGTCGCGGGCGGGCTCCTCGGCGATGGTGTCATAGAGCGGGAGGAGGTCAACCTCGGCGCCCCTGCCGGCGAGGCCATCGATCAGCGTGTCGCGCCCCTCGCGGGCCCGGGCCACCAGGATGCGCGTCCCGGCCAGGTCGCGATCGGCCAGTCCTTCCAAGACCCCTTCCGCGATGAAGCGTGCCGGAAGAACGTCGGTTCGAACCCCGCGTTGAGACAGCGCATCTGCGGTCGCTGGTCCAACGGCGACGATGGTCGCTTGCCGGGGAATCGAACGGGCGTCCAGACCGGCGTCCCTAAGCCGATCGAAGAAGCAGGCGACCCCGTTCACGCTCGTAAAAATGATCGTGCCGTAGCGATCAAGGTTCTGGAACTGGGCACACAGTTCCGGCGAGTCGGGGACCGGGACCATCCGAATGAGCGGGAGCTCGACGACGTCCGCCCCAAGATCCAGGAGGCGCTCGCTCAGTTCGCTGGCCTGGGCCCGTGAGCGGGTCACAACGATGCGCATTCCGGTCAGCGGGCGCGCCGCAGAAAGCCATTCCAGGCCGTCCAAGCCGGCGACGGCGCCGACAACAACTATAGCTGGCGACCCAATTCCCTCACGGGCGCAGTCCGCAGCGATCGTCCCGAGCGTGCCGCGCAGGCTGCGCTGGCGGCTCGTCGTTCCCCATTGGACCACGGCGACTGGCTGATCGCTGGGCCGTCCTGCCGAGACGAGTGCCTCGGCAATGCCAGCGAGGCGCCCCATCCCCATCAGGATCACGAGCGTTCCAGAGAGCTGGGCAAGCGCGTGCCAGTCGGTTTGTTCACTGCCCTTTGTGGGGTCCTCATGGCCGGTGACAACCGTGAACGAGGTCGCGACGCCGCGATGAGTGACTGGGACGCCCGCATAGGCGGGCGCAGAAATGGCGCTCGTGATCCCGGGGACGACCTCCGCTGTGAGACCCGCCGCGTGGAGTGCCTGGAGTTCCTCGCTCCCACGACCGAACACGAATGGGTCGCCGCCCTTTAGACGGACAACCATCCGACCTGCGCGGACCTCCTCGACAAGACGCGCGTTCGTCTCGTCCTGGGTCAGCGCAGCGCGGCCCGGTGCCTTCCCAGCGTCGATGATTTCCGCGTCAGGACGACATTTGGATAGCAGGCGCTCGGTGCCGAGGCGGTCGGCAATCACGACGTCAGCGCGACTGAGGAGTTCCAGGCCACGGACGGTGATCAGGCCGGGGTCCCCCGGACCGGCACCAACCAGGTAGGCAATACCGCTCAACGCAGCGCGGCGATGCGCATCTGAAGTGCGGTCGCCATGTCCTCGCCAAGGCCTTCCGGATCGTCACCGGTATCGGCGCCAAGCACCGTAATTCCGGGGCCAGCAGCGGACTGTGCCATGAACGCCCGCATCACGAGACCATCCTCGTCCGCGGTGCAGTAGGCGCCGACCGGTGCACTGCATCCACCTCCAAGCGTCGCTTGGAGGGCGCGCTCGGCACGCAGGCAGCGTTCCGCATCCCGGTCGCCAATGGCCCGCAGGACCTTCGCGAGATCCCGCCGGTCCGTGCGCCCTTCGAGCGCCAAACATCCCTGTCCGGGTGCCGGAACAAAGGTTGCAGGGTCCAGATGCGTCAGCCCGGCAGGGGTGAGTCCAAGGCGATCAATGCCAGCGGCGGCGAGAATCACGGCATCGGCAACGCCGTCCTGAAGGTGTTGCAGGCGAGTGTCGACGTTACCGCGAATCGGGACGATTTCGAGGTCGTCGCGCAGCGTCCGCAGTTCCGCCTCACGACGGGGACTGCCGGTGGCAACCCGCGCGCCGGGGGGAAGGGCGTCAAGACCGCCAGATGGGCCGACCAGCACATCACGCGCATCTGCACGCTTGGGCACGGCCATGATTGAGAGGCCCTCGGCCAGCTCGCCGGGCAAATCCTTCGCCGAGTGCACCGCAAAATCTGCGCGCCCGTCGAGGACGGCCACCTCAAGCTCACTCACGAAGAGGCCCTTCCCCGGTGCCTCACCCGTGCCCGCCGCGCTCCAGGTGTCTCCGGCCGTGACGAGCTCCAGCAGCGTCACGTCATGCCCGAGTGACCGGAGCGCATCCGCGACGAGACCACTCTGCGCGAGCGCGAGTGGCGAGCGGCGGGTCGCGAGCGTTAGCTGGATGGGACGGAACCGGAGTCGACGGTCGCCAGTCCGAAGAGGTGCTTCAGGCTCTCCACATGTCGCAGCCCCTCGCCGTTTTCCGCGGCGGCTTTTGCCCGGACGATCGGGTCATGCAAAAGCGTGTTGACGATCGACTGCGTGAGGCGTTCAACCCGCTCCCGATCGGCGTCGGTCAGGGATTCCCACTGAGCGTCCAGGCGGCCGACTTCGTGGCTTCGAATGCGCTCGGCGTGCTCGCGCAGCGTCGAGATCGTCGGGACGACCTCCAGGCCGCGCCGCCATCCGGTGTAGCGGTTCCCTTCCTCCGCAACGATCGCCTCGGCACGGACCGCCTCAGCCGCCCGACCGTTCAGGTTGGCCTCGACTACCTGCTCCAGATCATCGATGTCGTGGAGCACAACGCCGGAAACCGCCGCGATCGCGGGGTCCAGATCGCGAGGCACCGCGATGTCGATGAGCACCATCGGACGATCAGGGCGCAGCGCCATCGCAGCGGCAATGTTGTCGGGATGAAGGATCTGATGCGGAGCGTCGGTCGATGAAATCACGATATCTGCGTCGGCAAGCTCCTCGGCCATGTGATCGAACCCGACGCCGCGACCACCGATGCGCCCCGCCAACTCGCGGGCGGTCGAGACCGTTCGGTTGATGACCGTGACGTGCTCAACTCCGTGTCCACGCAGCGACCGGGCAGTCGTTTCCGCCATCTGACCAGCGCCGATGAGAACGACCTTCCCACCGGGAACTCCCGTCAACGCCCTCCGCGCAACGTCAACTGCGACAGATGAAACAGAAATGAGGCCGCGGCTAATCGCCGTTTCACTCCGGGCCCGCTTTCCGACCTCAAGGGCTTGGCGAAAGAGCTGGCCAAGCACCGGACCGCAGGCACGTTCCTCCACCGCCAGGTCCCAAGCCGCGCGGACCTGACCTTGGATCTCACTCTCGCCGACAACCATGGAGTCCAGACTGCTCGACACCCGAAACAGGTGGACAGCGGCGCGTTCGTCGCGGAAGGCGTAGGTCGCGCAGTCGAGCGCCGCTTCGTCGATGCGCGTATGTGCCACGAGTGCGGCCCGGATCGCCGCCTCTACGACACCGGCGTCATGCCCAACCGCGTACACCTCGGTGCGATTGCACGTTGAGATCGAAACGGCCTCAGAAAGCCCGCCGCCGCGCAGTTCCGCGAGCAGGCTCCGTGCAGCGCTGTCGGTCAATGCCGCCTTTTCGCGCTGTTCCACCGGCGCGGTTCGGTGTGAGAGGCCAAGGACGACGAGCTGCACTAGGACGAAACCGCCACGCGGAGGTCAAGTGTCTCTCGCACGAGAGCACGTACCGCTTCAGAATCTCCGTCGGCCAGGCGGGCAACGACGTCAGTGGCCATCAGGCGTTCAACGGCGTCGCGACGGCTAGGCATGTCCAGGTAGCGGAGCTTCAGCTCGTCCCGAAGCTCGCGCAGCAGGTCGACGAGGGCTTCCCATTCCGGCCCATAGGTGGCCGCAATCTCGCGACGAATGTGCTTCGCGACCACGGGGCTGGCCCCACCGGTCGAGATCGCGACGGCAAGCTCTCCGCGGCGAACAATCGAGGGAACAATGAAGTTGCAAAGGATTGGGACGTCCACGATGTTGCAGATCACTCCGGCGGCTTCGGCGTCCTGCCAAACCATCCGATTGATTGCATCCAAGTTTGTTCCCGAAATGACAAGGAAGCAGCCATCGAGATCGGAGGGGTCATAGGCGCGCGCGTGGTACTCAGCAATCTGGCCGTGGTCCACCATGTCGCGAAGCTCATCCGTGATTGTCGGAGCTACCAGCCGAATCGAGGCGCCGTGTTCGATCAGTTTCTGCGCCTTTTCCGTGCCGATGGGTCCACCACCGACGACAAGGCAGCGTCGCCCTTCGATGTCCACGAACATCGGATAGAAGACCTTCCCTGGCCCAGCTGGGCGGGATGGGCCGACACGGCTCGCGCTCATTGCTTCGCCGGTTGATCGACGAGTTTGGCGAGGAGCTCCACCTGACGGGAGAGGCGCTGGGTGCGGGATGTGACGTAGACCACGTAACACAAGAGGACGAACCAGATCACTGCGTACACCGCGACCACATATTGGGCGCCCGTGCTCATCGCGCCTCCAGCCTGAGCTTCAGGTGACGAAGGTTGCGCTCGGTCTGGCGCTGCACCATTTCCAGCTGCACCATTGTCCAGAAGATGGCGAACATCGCGGCCAAGCTGATGACGAACCAGATCATCATCTCTCCCGGGATGCTTGCTCCATCACGACGAAAGACCACCGGGTGGATTGCAGATTGGGCGATACGAACCGAGTAGAACGAGACCGGTACCGATGCGAAGGAGATGATCGCGAAGATCGCCGATGACCGCATCCGGCGGTCCCCCTCGAGCGAGGAGCGCAAAAGAAAGTAGGCGGCGTAGAGCATGGCGACGACCGTGTAGGTGACGAGGCGCACATCGCTCCACACCCACCAATGCCCCCATGATGCCTTGGCCCAGATCGACCCCGTGACGACCGTCAGAAGCGTGAAGACAAGGCCAATGCCGACAGCGGCCGCGGTCATGTCATCCCAGCGCTGCTGGCGCGAGCGCAGGTATCGAACAGCGGCGATGGCGGCGACCATAAACGCGACCAGGGACGTCAGCGCGATCGCCACGTGGAAGTAGAAGATCTTCTGGATGATGCCCTGGTCGGCGTCCTCGGGGGCGACGTAGAAAATGCCAACCACGGCGAGCGTGGTGAGCACAGCTGCGAGCATTCCCCAGAGCGCCGTTCCACGGCTTTTCGTTTGTTCAGTCATCGAAAAGCGCCTCGAATGTGGCGTATGCGACCAATGCCAAGACTACCGCATACCCCGCCAACAGCTCCGCGTATCTGACGTACTCAGGCATGTCATTCGCCACTCCAAAGACCGCGCGAGTGGCCCCGGCTGCCCCGATAACGACCGGAATCATGAGCGGAAGGGCCATGGCCGGGACCAGCAGCTCCCGGGCGCGTGTGAACACCGCGAGCCCAGCAACCAGGGTTCCGAGGAGGGCAATGGCGATATCGGCCAGGAGGCAAATGATCGCCACGAGGCCAAGATCGCCCGCAAAGGGCCCGTCCACGAACAGCACCCCTACCATCGGAACGACGATCAACTCCATGAGGAACAGTTGAAGGAAGATCGTGACGGACTTCGCGGCTGCAAGCAACCCGCGTGGGACAGGGGCGATGAGGAGAAGGTCGAGCACCTTTTGGTCACGCTCGGCAACCCAGGCGCGTCCTATGACAAGGATCGCGGCGAGGCTGACTGTTGCCCACATGATTCCCGGTGCGAACTTGGTGAGTCGTTCGTTTGCGAACCCGAACTGGAAGACGAACATGACCAGCACCGAGAAGAGGAGTACCGAGGTCAACGTCTCCCGGGTGCGGAGCTCCAGGCGGAGGTCCTTCCGCAAGAGCGCGGCGAACTGTCGGCCCGTCATGACGCCCTCCCACGAACCATCGTGACCGACCGGTCGCCGAGGCGTCTTGCACGCTCGTGGTCATGGGTGACGATCACGACACCGGTCTCGCCGCGCCCCGTGATGATCTCGTCGAGGACGGCGGCGCCTGCCTCGTCCAGGCTTGCGTGGGGCTCATCCAGCAGCAGGAGGCGGGGCGAGTGCAGCGTCAGACGCGCAAGACCCAGACGTTGCGTCATCCCACGGGAGAGGTCGCGGACCGGGTCATTCGCGCGCGACAACAGCCCCACGCGATCCAGCGCCGGATGGATGGCCGCGTGGCCGACGGCGTAGAGGTCAGCGGCAAGTTCCATGTTCTGGGTGCAGGTGAGGTCCCGGTAGACGAGGGGATCGTGCCCGAGGTAGCCGATACTCGCGCGTGCCCGGCGGGCGCCGCTTGGGAGTGGATCACCAAAGAGGGTGATTGATCCGCTGTCAGGCCGCAGGAGTGTCGCCAGCATCCGAAGGAGCGTGCTTTTGCCAGCGCCATTGGCCCCAAGGACCGCAAGGCACTCGCCGTTGGCAACGTCGACATCGGCACCAGCGACCGCCAGACGCTCGTCAAAGCGCTTCTCGAGTCCACGCGCGCGGACTAGCGAAGTGTCACCTCGGCGATGACCGCCGCTGCAAAGACCCCCGAAAGGATCATGTTGGCGTGGTTGAAGGCGACGTTGATGCGGTCTGGCCGCTTCGCGTCGACCGTGAGGTTCTCAACGAGAAGGATTACTGCGCAGACTGCAACGCCGACGCCGTATGGCCAACCCGCGCCTGCCGTCAACCCGGCCGAGACGAGCAGCGCAATTGCGAGCGCGTGGAGACAACGCGTCGCGCGAAGGGCAACGATGGGACCGAAGCGCGCCGGAAAGGAATGGACGCCGTGCGCACGGTCGAAGTCGACGTCGAGGAGTGCGTAAATGATGTCGAAGCCCGCGATCCACGCCGCGACTGCGAGGCCAAGCAGGACGGGTGTCCATGCGAGCGAACCGTCCACCGCAATCCAGGCGCCGACCGGCGCGATGCCGATCGTCACGCCGAGAACGAGGTGGCAAAGCCATGTCACACGCTTCGCGTATGGATACGCAACGAAGAGCGCCACGGGAACAAGCCAGAGATACCACGTCGGCCGAGCGAGTTGGCTGACGGCGACGAGGAGCGCGCCAAGGCTTGCAACCGAGAACGCCCAGACCTGACGACGCGACAGGCGGCCGCTCGGGATCTCACGGCCAGCGGTCCGAGGATTGCGCGCGTCGATCTGGGCGTCGATCAACCGATTCAATGCCATCGCCAACGAGCGCGCCCCCGCCATTGCGAGTGCGATCCACCCCAGAATTGCCCAGCCCGGATTGTCCATCCCGACAAACAGGGCGCCAGCCAGCGCGAACGGAAGGGCAAACACCGTATGGGCAAGGCGTACAAGCCCAGCGAGGGCTGACACGACGCCGAGGCCACGGGAACGTGGACGGCCGTCTTGGCCCGCAAGCGAGGTGGTCACCCCCGTGATGCTAGCTCTCGACCCGCGTTCTCGTCTGATGACGGGCGTCCTGCGCTGCCCGCCGAGCGATGCACGTGACACGGAGTTGAGGCACTTCCGTTTCGATCTCGACTGGAGGTTCGCATTACCGTGAAACCGGGAGGTGGTCCGGGGTGGCCCCTGGAACGACCGAGCGTTTTCGAGTTAGGCGGCCGGTCCGTAATGCGCGGTATTGCCCGTCGCAAGACCCCAGAACTGGTTGCCCAGATCGAAATGCCACCATTCCTCAACGTAACCCGTGAAGCCTGCTTGGGCCATCGCCCAGTAGAGAATCCGTCGGTTCGCTCGCGCAGGGGAATCCGTTGACTCCAGGGCCAGGGCCCCCGCTTCGGGGACAAATGCATCGAAGTGGGTTCCGAGATCCAGCGGTTGCCCATCTGAGTCAACCAAGGTCAGGTCGACGGCACCACCGGTGAGGTGCGGTGGTGGGGCAACTCGGGAGGGGCTGGGTGGGGTGACGTACCGCGCGGCCTGTTCCTCAAGCTCCCACACCGGCCAATCGGGGTGGATAACGAGCAACTCATCGACGTATCCGTTGTAGAGCGCAGCCTGTGTCTCCAGCGACCGGAATCCATCCCAAATGAGGAGTCGCATGCCATTGGGCAGCGACGCGTCCGCCTTCGCCAGTGCATCGGCGACCCCCTCGCGGACGCTGCACGACGCGACGGCACCCGGCAGTCCCATCGCAAAATAGCGAGGGTCTTGGAGCAGCCCGACGGGGCCAACGTCAACGAGTGGTTCGTTTCGTGGCTCCAGCGCGACGTCGCGCCATCCATCGGTTCCGCTCATCGCTGGAAGAGGACGATCCCAGCCCGTCGTCACCGCCGACCGCCCAGCACTACTTGGGGTCGATTCGGATCCAGTAACCGGGTTTGACGTACTTGTAGATCTTGAACGAACGTGCGGCGACGGGTGCGGTTAGCCGCGAGAAGCGACGATCGCGGATCTGGAGCGTCAGCCACGGTCCGACAATGCGCGGTCCGGCCGTGGACCCAGTCGTGTTCTCGGGTAGCGCGACCGTTTGAACGCCACCGACAGGAGCGGCCGCGGCGGCCCCTGGGTCGACAACTGGTGGGGTGTCATCGGGAGTGACGGTCAGCGTGCCCTTCATCCCCGCGCCTTCGTGGCCAGGGACCTCGCAGTAGTACTCGTAGGTGCCGGGCTTGAGATCCGCGGTCGCCGTCGCGACGCCGTCCTTGCCAATGGTTTGGCTGATGACCGGGGTAATGCCACCACCCTTGATGGCGATGTTGTGAGGGATTGACGACGGATTCTTGAGGTTGATCGTGACGGAGCCAGCCGCGGCAGTCAGTGACGCCTTGTCAAAGGCCAGGGCCTCTGCTGCTGCGTTGAGCTCGAGCGTCGTTCCACCGGCAGGCGGGGCCTGGGCCGTCGTCTCGGTCGCTGGCGCCTGCGGTTTCGGAATGGGCACGACGGCGCTCTCGTTATCGGTCCCGGCAACGCTCGCGACGTACGCGGCGACGTTATCGGCCTCAGCATCGACGACAATGTTCCGAGCCATCTTGGCGTTACCGCCGTTTTGATCGATGCGACCCGGTTTCTGCGGGGCGATCTCGATCCACTTCCGGACGGTGGTTTCGAACTCAGAGTTCTGGAATCCCTGTTGACGGGCTGCGCGGAAGGCGTCGTCGAGGTTCGGACCCACCTTGGGGGCGTCGCCGGCCACCGAGCCACTTTTTGCCTTCGCAAGCGCGTGGCAGCTCGAACAGTTGGCGGTGAAACTCGCCTTCCCAGCGTCCAGGTCGACAGCGGTTCCGCCGCCGCCGCACGCGGTGAGGGCAAGCGAGCCGACCGCCAAAAGCGCGGTCGAGGAAAGCATTGAGATGGGACGCATATGCCTGGCCACTAGAGGATGTAGACGAGGAAGTAGAGGAGTACCCACACGACGTCAACGAAGTGCCAGTAGACGGAGCTCGCATTCAGGGGCGTCGACCACTTGGAGGTGAAGTCACCCTTGATCGAACGCCGGAGGCAGAACGTGAGGAGCGTCAGGCCGACGAAGACGTGGGCACCGTGGAAGCCGGTCAGCGTGTAGAAGATCGACCCGAAGGCCGTGTTCTGTGGGCTGAAACCGATGTGGATGTACTCGTTGATCTGAATGAACAGGAACGTGAGGCCGAGAAGGATCGTCACGCCAAGGCCGCGGATCAGGCCCTTGCGGTCGCCGTGGCGAATCGAGTGCTCGGCGTACCAGACCGTGAAGCTGGAGCTGACGAGGATGAGCGTGTTGATTCCGGTGATCAGCTTCGGCAATACGTATGGCTTCGGCGGCCAGACGCCGGTGTTGATGTTGTAGCGGATCATGAAGTACGCGGTAAACAGTGACGCGAAGAGCATCACCTCAGACCCGATGAAGATGCCCATTCCAAGCATGCCGATCGAGATCTTGTTTCCGCGTCCGGCGCCCGTAGGGCCGCTGACCTCGTGTGCGTGCGTCGCCACCGCTAAACCCCCGCTCCGTGGCCTGATGTTGTCGGCACCAGTCCAGCGACGCCGCGAACCTTGGCGTCGAGGTCGGAACCGCCAATCACGACGATCTCGTCTGGCCCGTGATCACCGAGCAGACCCCGCACGGCTTCTGCCCCGTCGCCGTCCATGATCTCGCCTTGCGCGATGATCCCGGCGCTCTGAAGCGTTCCGACCACGGCGGTCATGTTGCGGACGCCAGCGGCGCGACGTTCGTTGGCCTCCGCGCTCCACCTGGGCTGAGGAAGATCCAAGGGGGTAACGATGGTGAACCGGCTCGGACGCTCGTCCGCCTTCGCGCCAATCGCGGCGACGAGGTCATCAGCGTGCGGAGCCTGTTCGGTAACGACCATGACATGGTGGACTGAACCAGCGACCTTGGAGAGTTCCTCACCGGAGGACGCGATGACATGCGTCGTCGCGATGTTCGTTGCCTTGCGGACCTTGTCGATGACATCCGCGCGCTGCCAGTCCGAGTCGGTCGTCGGGTAGGTCGCCACCATGATCTCGCGGACATCGCCGTGCTTGGCGACACCGGCCTGTGCGGCCGCGACCGGATCGGGGCCGACGACCTCACCATCGGCAGAAATTCCGCGCTCGCTGAGCTGTGCGAGCGCGACTTGCAGCCGTCGTTCTGCCGCCGGACGATCGGCGGCCTCAGCCGGAACCTCGAAGTGGAAGCCCCAGTAGCCGGGCTCGGCGCGATGGACGATCTCATCCAGCAGTGCGCCGCTCGTGAGTGAACGGTTTGCAACCACGACGATCGGCATCCGCGTCTGCTCCGCGAACTCGCCGCCGCCGTACTCCTCGGGCAGGTAGACGACCGCGTGACGGGCACCGGCGATGCCGTAGTTGTACGGACCACCAACCACCTGCGGGGTCTGCTCGAAGTTGAACAGGCTTGGCGGTGACGAAACCTGCCACTCCAGCGTCTTCGAACGCCAGGGATTCCATGTTGCCTTCGGCCCGCGGACCCACGAGTTGATCATGTTGTAGAGGAACAGCAGCGTCGAGAGGCCCAGAATGAAGGAACAGACCGTCTCGAATCGGTTGATCCCGGCGAAGCGCTCGGAGTAGTAGGCCACACGGCGCGGCATGCCCTGGATCCCGACCCAGTGCATCGGGAAGAACGTTGCGTTCATGAACACGAACGTCAGCCAGAAGTGGATCTTGCCCTGCTTCTCGTTGTACATCCGGCCGGTCATCTTCGGGAACCAGTAGTAGGCGCCAGCGAAGACCGTCATCACCGTTCCCCCGTAGAGGACGTAGTGGATGTGGGCAACGATGAAGTAGGTGTCCGAGAGGTGGATGTCAGCGGGGAGCGTCCCGAGGAACACGCCGGAGAGGCCGCCGATCACGAAGGTGAAGATGAAACCCAGCGCGAAGAGCATTGGGGTCGTCAGGGCAATCTTTCCGTCCCAGAGCGTCGCCAACCATGACCACACTTTGACGCCGGTGGGCACGGCAATGATGACGGTGGTGACCATCATCGGAATGCGGAGCCAGGGTGCCATGCCGCTGACAAACATGTGGTGGGCCCAGACGCCGAAGCCGAGTACCCCGATCGCAACGGTCGAAAACGCGATCGCTCGGTAGCCGAAAATCGGCTTGCGCGAGAAGGTCGCGATCACCTCGCTGATAATCCCGAATCCAGGTAGCAGCATGATGTAGACGGCCGGATGCGAGTAGAACCAGAACACGTGCTGGTACATCACGACGTCACCCCCCTGGGTGAAGTCGAAGAAGTGCGTCCCCATGATGTTGTCGAAGAGGCTCATAAACTGCGAGCCAGCGATGAATGGTGTGGCGAAAACGACCAGCATCGAGGTCACGAGGTTCGCCCAGACCAGAAGCGGCATCCGCCACATGGTCATCCCGGGTGCGCGCATGGTGATGATCGTGACGAGGAAGTTCAGCGCCGTCGCAATGGAGGACGCGCCCACAAACTGGATACCAACCTGGAAGAGCGTCTGCCCAGCCTCTCCCTGAATGGCAAGGGGCGGATAGGCCGTCCAGCCGTTCGAGAACGCTCCGACCAGAAGACTCGACGCGAGAAGTATTCCGCCGACCGGGAGCATCCAGAACGACAGCGCGTTCAGACGCGGGAACGCCATGTCCTTCGCGCCGATCATCAGCGGGAGGATGTAGTTGGCGAGACCAGCGAAGACCGGGACCGCGAAGGTGAAGATCATCAGCACCGCGTGGACGCTGAACAAGCCGTTATAGATCTCGCCGTCGGCGAACTGCTTGCCGGGCTCCGCAAGCTCGGTGCGAAGGGCCAGCGCGAGCGCGCCACCCAGCATGAAGAAGAAGAAGACCGTCGCCAAGTACTGAACGCCGATCACCTTGTGGTCGGTGTTGACCCGGAAGTAGTCCTTCCAGCTCGACGCGCCGTGGAGGGAGTGATCCTCTTCCTCCAGCACCCGGTCGCCGCGAATCCATTTGCCCCAGAAGTCGAAGCAGCCGATACCGATCAGGAAACCGAGCGACCCCATGATCGCGGCGACAGCCGTATAGACATTCGGCTCCCAGAGATTCGAGAATCCAAAAACCGCACGGAAAAACAGGACGATCAGGTACGCACCAGCGACACCCGCGAGCGTCCCCCAGATGGCCCGCTTCCACCAGTAGGAAAGCGGTGGCGGAGCGTGATGGCCGTGGCCGTCGTGCAGGTGCGCGTGAGCGGGTGCGTGGGTCGCCATAGTTGCCTTAGGTTCCGTTTGCTACTTGGTCGCCGCGGCTTTGGCACGGGCAGCGATAGCCCATGCCTCGTAGTCCGCGTCCTTCATCACAATGAGGCGCGAGCGCATCAGGCCGTGACCGGCGCCGCACAGCTCGGCACAAACGATCGGATACGTGCCGAGGTCACGCGGGGTAAAGACCAGGTGCGTCACGACACCGGGAGTGGCGTCTTGCTTGACGCGCAGCTCGGGAACCCAGAAGTCGTGGATCACATCTGACGCTGTGATGTTCAAGCGGATCTGCCGCTTCTTGTTGCCCGCAGGCACGCGAAGGTCGCCGGTGCGGACTCCCTCATATTCGAAGGTCCACGCAAACTGCTGCGCGTTCACGTTGACATCGATGCGATTCGCGGGCGCGGCGAGCGCCTCGTTGCGGTTGATGACCACAACGGCGTAGGCAGCGACTCCAGCGAGGAGGAGCGTCGGAATGACCGTCCAGATGATCTCGAGCATCGTGTTGCCGTGAACCGGCGGCCCGTCGCTGTCGTCGCCTGGCTGGCGGCGAAACTTCCAGACGCAGTAGATGAGGACCGATACGACGATCGTGAAGATGACCGCGCTCGACCAGTAGAGCGCCCACATGATTCCGTCAACGCGGTCCGCCTCGGGGCTGATGGCCCGGGGCGACCAATTGAACAGGAGACCGACCGCGACGCAGATACCTCCAACGACGGCGGCGATCAGTGCGAGTGGGGCGAGATGCTTTTTTGAATACACGCCCCGGAATCTACCATCGCCTCGCGCGCCATCCATGCCGCGAACGGCTGCCTTGTCTGGGCCGGACGTCCCGCCTTGCGCTACTGCCCGGGTACTGCTGACACGCTCCCGACGACCCGAAGTCCCATGACTGCGAGGCATGCGGCGAAGAGGCCCGCCCCAATGACATATGGCGCCCAAACGCCGACATGCTGGAAGGTCGCGGTGGCAGCAACGGGCCCGATGACCCGCGCAAGACCATTGGTTGACGCAAGCACTCCGAGGACGCCGCCTTGTTCATCAGCCGACGTGCGCCGCGAAACGATCGCGGTGAGGGTCGGAAAGACAAGCCCAGAACCGAGCGCGAGCGGAATGCTCGCCAGGAGCAGCTGCCACACCTCGTGGCATGGGGCGATTGCGGCCAGACCAATTGCCGTGATCACGAGCCCCGCCCGCAGGACCGGTCCTTCCCCAAAGCGCGGCACCAGCTTGCGCACCAGCCAACCCTGAACGACGGACGAGAGCACACCAATGTAAGCAAACAGCAGCCCCGTCTGGGCGAGACCAAAGCCCAGACGATGCGCGCCGAACAACGCGAAGGTGGACTCCATACCAACGAAGGCAAGCGTACCGATCAGCGAAACCCAGACGAACGGCGCGACCTCGGGATTTCGGAGGGCCTTCGTGACGACCTCGAGGCGTCCCGGCTGAGCCTTCGCGTTTGCTGGGCGACTCTCGGGCAAACGGCGGTAGGCCCATGCAAGGTTGGCCGCTGCGATCGCCGCGGTGATGAAGAAGGGCAGCCGTGGGCTCGCGAGTGAGGCGAGTGCGCCAATCCCGGGGCCGATGACCAGACCGATGCCAAACGCCGCGCCAATCATCCCCATCGCGTGGGCCCTTTCCTCGGGGGCGACGAGGTCGGCGACATAGGCCTGCCCGACGGCGTACGAGGCCCCGGAGATTCCATCGAGCGTTCGTGCAACGAAGAGGATCCAGAGCGCGTTTGCCAGGCCCATCGTGGTCGCGGCGACGATCGTTCCGGCCAGTGCGATCAGGATCACCGGCCGGCGGCCAACACGATCAGAGAGCCGTCCGAGGATCGGGGCAAAGATGAATTGGGCGAAGGCGTAGCTCGCGGTAAGAAGCCCGATCTGAACCGCGGAGGCGCCGTACTGCGTGGCGTACAGCGGCAAGATCGGGAGGACCACACCGAAGCCGATGAGGTCGATCAGCACCGTCATGAAGACGATCCCGAATGGGCCCCGCATGTTCAGGCCGGAGCCCGATGTTCGTGCCATTACTGGTCTGGCGCCGAAATGAGGTGGGGGTTGCGGCGAGCGAGACCGAGCCAGGTGGGGTCGCCGCTAGGCTTCCCCAACGTCTGGAGTGTTGGACCATCGTCCAACACGGAAGTCAGGACGCAGTGTTGCCTGCATATCGGGAATACTCGGGGAACCGAGGACGCCGTATCGCGGTGCGTCGCAGCCGTCGCAACCGCATCGGTATTCCGGCGCCAGACCACTAGGCCGCGTCGATAACCCAGGCCACAAAGAGCAGGGCCAGGTAGAGCATCGAGAAGTGGAAGGTCCAGCGCGCCCAGTAGAGCGTGGCCTTCCGGAACAGGATCGCCGCGAGTGCAATGAACGCCGTTCCGAGCAGCGCTGCGCCGATCAGATAGACGAGGCCTGCGACGCCAGCGACGTACGGCAGGAGCGTGACACCGACCATGACGACGCTCCACGCGAGGACCTGGCGGCGGGTCTCGGCCTCGCCGCGGATCACGGGCAGCATCGGCACGCCCGCCTCGGCGTAGTCGGGCGTTAGGATCAGCGCGAGTGCCCAGAAGTGCGGCGGCGTCCAGAAGAAGACGATCGCGAACATCAGGAGCGCCCCGAAGGTCAGCTCGCCCGTGGCGGCTGCCCAGCCGACGAGCGGTGGCACCGCACCAGCCGCGCCGCCGATCACGATGTTGTGGATGCTCGAGCGCTTCAGCCACATGGTGTAGAGCGCGACGTAGAGGACCAGGCCAAGGGCGGCCATCGCGGATGACAACCAATTCACGAGAAGACCGAGGATCAGGGTGCTGGCGAGAACGAGACCAAGACCAAAGATCAGCGCCTGAGTCGGGCTAACGCCCCCGGCGACGACCGGACGGCCGGTGGTGCGCTGCATCCGGGCATCGATGTCACGGTCGAACCACATATTGATGGTGTTGGCGCCACCTGCTGAGCAGTAGCCGCCGATCATTGTCCAGAGGACGTCCCACCCGTTCGGGTGCCCCTTCGCCGCGACAAGCATTGCGCAGAGCGTCGTGACGAGCAGCAGCGAAATGATCCGCGGCTTCGTGAGTTTGACGAGATCGCGAACAAATGCCCTTCGCGCGGCGACGCCCGTGCTCGCTTGACCCGATTTCATGGCTGAGGTGCTCATGCGCCCTGAATCGCGGCGACGGCGACGAGGAATGCAAGGAAGGCGAGGGGAAGCACCCGCCAGAGGAGGTCAAGTGAGCGTGGCTCGCTGGTCGCGCCCTGGGCGACGGCGCCTTGGCGATTCCAGGCGGTCACGATGCCGCCAATTCCGATCATGGCCGCGGCAACGATGAGCACCGCGAGACGTGCGTCAGACATCCACTCCCCAGCATTGCCCAGATGTGCCCATGAGCACCGAACGGGTCGAGAATAGCCGAGGCGAGCGGTCAATTGCCCAGGGCGAATCGTCCTGGTTCACGCGCCGCCCACGCTCACCATCGCAACGCCGGCAAGCGTGGCGCCGACACCGAGATACTGACTTCGAGTGATTCGCTCGCCGAGGACGATGTGCGCGAGACCGATAACCACCACCGGATAGAGACTCGATAAGACGCTGACCAATGACTGAAGCCCACGGCCGCTTGCAAGCACGAAGCAGCCATTTGCCCCGATATCGGTCACCCCGACAGCAACGAGTGCCGCACGGTTGGCGTGGATCCCACTCAAGGACGGTCGGGTGATCGCGCAGATCACGAGGAGAAGGGGCACAGCGGCGATCCGCACCCCGACCAGCGACGCGATGGCATCGTTGTATTTGCCCGATCTCCCTAAAAGGTAGAGGCCGACGCCAAACGCACCCGCGGCCCCGAGCGCCCAGGCGACTGCGTTTGTGGCGTCAACGTCCGCATGCTCATGGGCGGTCTCCCCGCGTGCGGCGATCACCGCGCCCGCCAGGGCCACCATCGCTCCGATCAGGGCGATGAGGGCCGGGCGTTCCCCCCCGACGATGGCGGCGGCAACCGGAATGATCGCCGAGAGGGCAACGATTGGCGCGACGATACTGAGGAGACCTCGGGCGAAGGCTCCGTACAGCAAGATGAGCCCAACCGCTCCCGTGACTCCGGAACCGAGCGCAAACAGGAACGCTGGTGCGTCGAGGCCCGTGCCGAGGAACGCCCAGAGGATTGTGGTTGCGACAAGTCCGATCGCTTCGGCAATCAGGGCGATGACAACCGGCGCAACGGTCCGCGCGGCATTGCCGCCAAGGAAGTCAGAGATTCCCCACAGCCCTGACGTTGCGAGGGCAAGAAGGATCGCGACCACCCAGGGAGGGTACGGGGATAGCCTTCCGGACATGCGGCTGACGGCGATACACACCTACGCCATCAAGGGATGCGCGGGCGTCTCGCATGAGGAAGCGAACTTCGACGCGTTCGGCCTGGCGTGGGATCGACGGTGGATGCTCGTCGACCCGGATGGCAACTTCGTCAGCCAGCGAACAGTTGCCGCGCTTTCGCTCGTCCAAGCGACGGTCGGACCGGATGCACTCATCGTGCGAGCGGAGGCGGCGGAGTTCGCCCTGCCCCTTGAGACCACTGCGCGCCCAGCCCGAATGGTCACCTGCTGGGCCGATCGATGCGCCGCCTGGGACGAAGGTGACACGGTGGCTGAGTGGTTCAGCGACGTCCTGAACGCGCCCCTTCGTCTGGTACGCATGGCTGACGGATTTGCGCGTCCCCACGGGGCGGCGTTTGCCGATGCCTATCCGCTGCTGATCATCGGAGAGGCATCGCTGACGGACCTGAATAGCCGGATTGTCGAGCGTGGTGGGTCGGAGCTTCCGATGAATCGCTTTCGACCCAACCTCGTCATCGCCGGTGCGGAGGCCTACGAGGAGGACGGCTGGACAAGCGTCCAGATCGGAGAGGTCACAATCGACTGCGCAACCCGATCGGCACGCTGCAAGGTCACGACGGTGGATCAAGCGCTGGGGCGTATTGTCAACTCCGCCGAGCCGCTGAACACCCTTTCCCAGTACCGACGGGACGGTTCCAAGGTGGTCTTTGGCCGGAACGCCAGCCACCGGGGCCCGGGAACGTTCCGTGTTGGCCAAACGGTCGTTGCTGATACGGGGTAGTGTCGGATCGACGGCTGGGAAACCATCCCGGGACCGCATCAATAGGAGACCACCCATGAGCGAAATCCTCAGCGAGGTACTCGCCGCAAACGCCAGCTACGTCGCCGAATTTGGCGAGCGTGGATCACTCGCCCTTCCGCCAGCGCGAGGCTTCGCGATCCTCACCTGCATGGACGCCCGTCTCGACCCGGCCAAGTACGCCGGACTCGCAGAAGGCGACGCACACGTGATTCGTAACGCCGGCGGTCGCGCCAGCGACGACGCGATCCGCTCCTTGGTCATCTCGTACAAGCTGCTCGGCACCCGCGAATGGTTCGTCATTCATCACAGTGACTGTGGCATGGAGTTCTTCAGCGACGAGGTCATGCGTGGCCTGCTCTCAAGCAGTCTCGAGACGGCGGCGCTTGGTGCCGAGGGCTTCCACGATGTGGGCACCACTCCCGGCTCGGACGAGGGAAAGTACATCGACTGGCTCACGATCTCGCACCGCGAGAACAGTGTTGTCGAGGATGTCCGGCGCATTCGCAACCACCCGCTGGTGCCGAAGCGGATCCCGATCTATGGCTACGTCTACGACGTCACGACGGGCAGCCTGGTTGAGGTTCCTGAGGCGACCACCGTGGGCGCCGCCAGCGAGTGATCCCGAGTTCGGAGCACTCAGCCCAAGCCAACTCGTAGGACCCGCATGAGCGAACCATCGACGAGCGAACTCCCTGCGACGCCTGCTCCGAAAGATCAGCCGTTCGACTTCCATGGCGCGACCCTCTCAGTGCAAGTGGCGACCGTCGATACCGGCGGCGCCTACTGCGTGCTTCACGCAACGCACCTTCCGAATCGGGGTCCCGCACTTCACGTCCATCCACTTGGCGCGGAAACGTTTGTCGTACTTGAGGGCAGCTACACGTTCTTCATAGATGGGAACGAGGTCGAGGTCGGTGCTGGTGAGGTGGTCAGTGTTTCGGCAGGGACTGCCCACCGTTGGGTAGCAGGGCCAACCGGAGCAGTCAGCGTCATCATCAGCGCGCCCGGACTTGAGGAGTATTTCTGGGGCGTATCGCTGGAGTCGCGCCGCGGACCACTGCCCTTCGCCCGCGAGATGGAGATCGGGGCCGCGCACGGCCAGGACTTCCTCGAACAGGGAACGCACTGGTAGTCCGGCCCGTAGTCGCCATCGCCCCTCGGACTCGGGCACCCTCGCTCCGGTGACCTAACCGACACCAAGGACCCGCGACTGCGGACGGTGAAACGATCCATCGGGTACTCACTCGCGAAGAAGTGGGGCCACCGAGGTCCCCGATCAGCCTGCGAGCGGCGTCCGGAGTTTGAGCCTGAACTGGAGATCGCTGGCGTTCGTTGTCGCGATATAGACGTCCTGCCCGTCGACGCCGACCCGGCGCCGGAAGCCAGCAGGAACCGGACCGCGTGCAAGCGAGCGCGGAATCGACACGGCGATCTCCTTCAGTCCCTGCGGGTTGTCGATGCGTACGCGAAGTACCTGCCCGTCCCGAGTCGCCGACATGGTGGTCTTGGCGAAGCGGCGAGTGAACGACTCATACGCTGCCGTCGGTCGAAGGGTCAGGTCACCACGCGCGGCCAGGCGGTTCGTGTCGCGTCGAACGCGGGTCAGCGCGGCGCGCACCTCGGCAAGCTGCGTGCCCTTAGTGGAGACATCAAGGTCCACCGCACGACCTGAAACACGTTCGATCGACCTCATCGCGACCGCATAGCGGGCAGTGCCCTTAAGCCAGTTCTCGCTTTGGAGCGGCGAGCGACCCGCAATGAGGATTGCTCGGCGCTCGGCGGCGGACGCCGGCCGCACGTCAAACGCCAGGCCCCCGACACCGCGAGGGGATGGAATCAGGCGTGGCACCTGGGCCACCCGGCTGGTCACCGCGACGAGCATTGTCCGGATGGGCGCGTCGTCGTGATGCATCCGAAGTCGGCCCAGTGGCAGATTCACGAAGATCCCCGTTCCGCGACCCAGATGATTCAGCGCGATGATCGGCGTAGCGCCACTCGCCGCCACGACCGTGACGTGAGCGCCCGTACGCCGAGCGCGCGCTACGGGGTACCGGAGCTCGCGGTGGTCGGAGCCAGTGAGGGCATGTGTCGTCGAAAGGCTGCCCAATGGGACTCCCCACCACCGGGCGCTTGCGGCGCTTGCAAAGGTGAGCCTCGCCTGCTGTGCCCGCTTGTCGGCATCCTGCGCTCTGATGCCAGTCACGTGCGCGAAGTTCTGACCATTCGTGACCACGACCAGCTGGCCGCCCGCCCGGACGTATTGGCCCACTCGAGCGCTGATTGCTGGTGGGAGGTTCGCTCCCAGGCCATCCGGAATGATGATGACCGGGTGGCTTCCAACCAGCGCACTGGTCGCGGAGCGATTGAGGTCGCTTGCGTGAACCCATCTGAAGGGAAGGCCCGCCGATCGGAGCGCGGCCTCCCACGACGAGGCGAGTTCGGGTTTGGCAGAGCGCGAGCCCTGGTCGGTGAGAAGGCCAATTTCGATCCGCGTCGATGATTTCGCGGGTGGCGTCGCGCCGGAAGCTGGACTGCGATTCGGGGTTAGCACCCAAACACCCAACATCGCGATCAGTGCCAACCCCAACACCACGATCAGGGTGCGTCGGATCAGTGCGAGCGCCGATACTCCCTCCTGATGGGGGGACAACTCGGGCTCGACGGCGTCCTCTTGGTCGCCATTGGTTCGCTCGAATTCTTTCCGGTCTTCAATCTCAGCCGACGGCTCCGGCGCAGGAACCCCTTGGGCGGGGGGTGGATCAACAACGTGGACGAGTTCTTCCCACACGATCTCGGAGGCAGTTTCGCGGCGTGCCTGCACGGCGCGAACACTGGCGAACGCAGCCGCGCTCGCAGCGAAATAGCTCAGCCCGCGGAGCTTCACGTCGTCGAACGTTCGGAGGGAGGGGTGTCGGGCGCGTCGGAGATCAGGTTGCGGTCCGTCGAAGTCGTGACAGGAGCCGGGACGGGGCGTCCAGGGCCGGGCGAGAGCGATCGCCCTCTTCTCGGCAATCGCGCCCCCCAACTTGACGGCCGCGGCGCGGCCGCGGAATCTGCTCCAATTGAGGTGTGGCTGACGCAATCGTCTTGGGTGCGGGGCCGGCGGGCCTCGCGGCGGCACTCACCCTGGTGTCCAGCGGAACCGAGGTGACCCTGATCGATGGTGCCGATCAGGTTGGCGGCCTCTGCACCACGCGGCGCCGAAATGGTCTGTCCTACGACGTCGGAGGGCACATCCTCTTCGTCCGAGACGACGTTCGGCGGGCATGGCTGGAGCAGCTCCTCGGCGACGATCTCCGGTGGGTGGACCGCCCCGTCGCGTGCCTCCGGGATGGCCAGGTCGCACGGGGACGGTATCTCGACCAGGCGATTTCCGAACCCGGGCGCGAAACGAGTGCGGTGAGTGGTGCGCAGTATCTGGAGGCGTCCGTCGGATCCCGTGCACGTGACCGAGAGATGCGCGGGTATCTCGAGAAGATCGACGGGATGCCGCTGGAATCAATTCCCGCCGCCCGAGTGGCGAAGCTCCTCCACGGCCAGTCAGCCCCGGATGGATTCTGGTACCCGCGGCGCGGTATCGGTCAGCTGATGGACGCGATGGCGAAGGCGTTCGTGGCGAGAGGCGGAACGCTTCGGCTTGGCCAACCTGCTCGCGAGATTCGCGCTGATGCCGGCGGTGTCCGGGTTTGTGCCGGTCACAGCGAGCTGCGGGCAATGCGCCTCATCTGCGCTATCCCTGCGACGTGGGCGGCAAAACTCGCGTGTGCCCCTCCGAATGTGCGCTATCAGCCTGCGATGCGCGCCGTCGCAATCGTCTACCTCCTGGTCGACCGTCCGCCGAACACCGAACAGGCCTGGATACAGGTCGATGCTCCCGAAATCCCCTTTGCGCGCCTCGCCGTCGTCAACAACTGGAGCGGCGCGCTGGTCCCCCCGGGGCAAACCCTCGCCGCCTGTGAGGTCTACTGCCGTGCCACCCCCGATGACCGTTGGTGGACGCTCAGCGACTATGCGCTCGCCGAGGCCTGTTCCAACGCGTTGAGTGGACCGCTGGCGCTCACTATGGGACCGGCGAGACCGCGTCTGGTTGAGGTCGTCCGCCTTCCTCACGCGTATCCGTCGGTTCCTGTGGACCAGGTTCCTCAGGCAATGGCGGTGTCGCTGTGGCTGAGTGCACAACCAAACCTCACACTCGCGCAGGGTGGCGCGGTGATTGAGGCCATCGACGCAGGCGAGGCTGCCGCGTCATCGCACCTGTGATCTGGCAAGCTGAGGCCGTGGACGCCGCCACCCGATTCCGAGCCCTCCTGGGCGACGAGCATGTCCTCGATTCCTCGCTAGAACGGACCATTTACTCGCGCGACGGATCGACCGTAGGAGGCGCGTGCGGACTCGTGCTCCTGCCGGGAACGACGGCGGAGGTCTCCGCCTGCCTTCGACTCGCTGACGAGCTCGGCCTGAATGTCGTCCCGCGCGGCTCTGGAACAGGGCTCGCGGGAGGCGCGATCCCGCTTGAGAACGCCGTCGTCATCTCGGTCGCTCGCATGGGGCGGATCATCGAGATTGACGCCGAGGTTCCGTATGCGTGGGTGGAGCCCGGCGTGTTGAACCTGGACATC
>JAYTQG010000141.1:0-4009 GCA_043746815.1 Thermoleophilia bacterium
GAGGCGGCGCGGGACGAGGCCGCGGCGATCAGTCGATCACTCCGCGCGGAGATCGTCCTTGTCCGCGCGGGGCTCCCGGCTCGGCGCGTGGCACCCGTCATCCCGTGGGGATCGGAGACACGATGAGCGTCAACCGTCCAACCGTCCGCGCACAAGAGGCACTTGCTGCCGCTGTTGAGTTGGCAGCGGAGCGTGGTCATCCGCAGACCGAGCCGGAGCATTTGCTTGTCGGGCTGATTGGGCAGCCGGAGGGTGTCGTTGCCCCAGTGCTCGAGCGGGCCGGGACCGACGTTGCCGTGCTCAGCCGCGGTTTGGAGGCAGCGCTCGCGCGTCGGCCGGTCGTTCGTGGCGCGGGCAGCCCGCCACCCTCACCGGCCTTCCAAGAGGTCGTACGCCGCGCGGGTTCCCAGGCTGAGGGGATGAGCGACGAATACATCTCGACGGAGCACCTGCTGCTCGGCCTCCTCAACGAGCCTTCCGCGGCCCGCGATGCCCTGCTCGCCGCGGGCGCGACCGATGCCAAAACGGCCGAGGCAATCGCTGGGATTCGCGGTTCGGCACGCGTTACCGACCCAAACCCGGAGGACAAGTACCAGGCACTCGAGCGCTACGGCCGGGATCTGACAGAGGTCGCCCGCCGCGGCAAGCTTGACCCCGTGATCGGCCGCGACGACGAGGTTCGTCGAGTTATCCAGGTGCTCTCGCGGCGCACGAAGAACAACCCGGTGCTGATCGGCGAGCCCGGCGTGGGGAAGACCGCAATCATCGAGGGGCTCGCCCAGCGGATCGTTGCCGGGGACATTCCTGAGTCGCTGCGCGACAAGCGCGTCATTGCCCTCGACATGGGCTCACTCATCGCCGGGGCAAAATACCGCGGCGAGTTTGAGGATCGATTGAAGGCGGTGCTAGCCGACATCGTCGCCTCCGAGGGTCAGATCATCCTGTTCATCGACGAGCTTCACACGATCGTCGGCGCGGGTGCGGCGGAGGGTGCCGTCGACGCGGCAAACCTCCTGAAACCGATGCTTGCTCGCGGCGAACTCCGAGCGGTCGGTGCCACGACACTCGACGAGTACCGCAAGCACATCGAGAAGGATGCGGCCCTGGAACGGCGGTTCCAGCCGGTCATGGTTGGCGAGCCAAGCGTCCCCGACACGATCGCGATCCTGCGCGGACTGAAAGAACGCTACGAGGTCCATCACGGCGTTCGCATTCAGGACGCTGCGCTGGTCGCGGCGGCGCGACTGTCGGCGCGCTACATCACTGGGCGATTCCTGCCAGACAAGGCCATTGACCTCATTGACGAGGCCGCCAGCCGGCTGCGCATTGAGATCGACTCCGTCCCCGCCGAGCTTGACGTCGTTCAGCGGCGCATCGTGCAACTAGAGATCGAGGAGCAGGCCCTCAAGAGCGAGACGGATCAGGTCTCGGAGGCGCGCCGCGCGGCCATTGCCGAGGAACTCGCGGAACTGCGCGAGCAGGCTGGTGGTATGCGTGCGCACTGGGAGCGCGAGAAGGGCTTGATTGAACGGATTCGGGATGCCAAGGAGCAGATCGAGACCGCCCGTGCAGAGTTGGAGCGGGCCGAGCGTGAGGTCGACCTCGAGGGCGCGGCGCGCCTGAAGTTCGGCGCGATCCCGGGGCTCGAACGCGGTCTCGCGGCGGCAAACGACGAACTTGCACGGGTCCAGTCGGAGCGTCAGATGCTGAAGGAAGAGGTCGACGAACAGGATATCGCCGAGGTGGTCGGCGCGTGGACGGGAGTACCCGTCAGTCGCCTGCTCGAAGGCGAGGTCGAGAAGCTCATCCATATGGAGGAGCGCCTGCACGAGCGGGTCATCGGCCAAACCGACGCCGTCGCCGCGGTGGCGAATGCCCTTCGCCGCGCACGGGCGGGGCTCTCGGACCCCGGCCGTCCGATCGGATCCTTCATCTTCCTCGGCCCGACCGGCGTCGGGAAGACCGAGCTCGCCCGGGCACTCGCGGAGTTCATGTTCGACGACGAGCGCGCCATGCTGCGCCTCGACATGAGCGAGTACATGGAAAAACACACCGTCTCGCGCCTCATCGGTGCACCGCCGGGATACATCGGCTACGAAGAGGGCGGCCAGCTGACCGAGGCGGTCCGGCGGCGCCCCTACGCCGTGCTGCTCCTGGACGAAATCGAGAAGGCCCACCCAGACGTGTTCAACGTGCTCTTGCAGCTCTTGGACGACGGGCGCCTGACCGACGGTCAGGGCCGGGTCGTCAACTTCTCGAACACCATCGTCATCATGACTTCCAACATCGGCAGCCAGTTCTTGACCGAGGGCATTGATGTCGGCATCGCGGAGGAACGCGTCCTCGGCTCGCTTCGCGACCACTTCCGTCCGGAGTTCCTGAATCGCGTCGACGAGATCGTCGTCTTCCGTCGTCTCGATCGCGAACAGCTCGACACGATCGTCGGGCTCCAACTTGGAGACCTGCGTCGTCGCATTGCGGACCGCGGTTTGTCGATCGAGGTCTCTCCCGCGGCAATGCACGCCCTCGCCGAGGAGGGCTACGACCCTGCCTACGGGGCCCGGCCACTGAAGCGTGTCATCCAGAAGCGCATCCAAGATCCCCTCGCGCTGCGGCTCCTGACCGGCGAATTTGCGTCGGGCGATACGGTCGTCGTGGACGGCTCACCTTCGGGCGAGTTGACCTTCGGGCGGCGCGCGAGCGCTTAGCGCCCCAGTAGTTGGCGGGCGCACACGACGACGGTCGTTCCACAGCCCAGCGCGGCGAGGTAGATCCCGTATTGGCGGGAGGCGAAACCCGCAGGGGAGGGCAGCACGATGAGCCGGTAGGCCACGATGGCGGCGGCGGCAGTCGCGGTGATCAGCATCACCGCCGTAAGGATGACGCCTGCTCGGAAGCCGATCCGCAGTAACTCGCGGCTCGCCGCGAGGAGACACAGGCCCCCGAACAATGCCACCAGCATCAGTGCGAGAACCAATTTCGCGCCGATGCCACTCTCCAACCCTGAGGTGGTTCCCTTCGAGCCCGACGGGGCGATGTTGGTCGCAAACCAAGGTAGCCCGGTCGAGATGGCCGCCAGGGCGGCTCCGCCGGTCGCCCAAAGATGGTCGAAGTTAACCGTCAAACGGTTGTCCCGATCCCGGCGAGGTCTCGTCTTGGAGCGTTCAGGGTCCCGTTCAGCCACGGCGGCATCGTACGGGCAGTGCAGCCGCACCGGGCAGGTGGGCTCTCCGGCACGACCCGTGGTAGCCTGCGCCTGCAGCGCGAAACCGCTTGCCACCGGGCAAACAGAGAGGGAGGAAGCACGTGCCGACCTACATCCTGCTGAGCACGCTCAGCCCGCATGGAGCAGCGACCCTCAAGATGAATCCGAGTCGCCTCAAAGAGGTCAACACGGAGATTGAGGAGATGGGCGCGAAGGTTATTCAGCAGTGGGCGGTCCTTGGACCGTATGACTTCGTGAACATCCTCGAAGCACCGAACGAGCAGGTCATCGCGCGGGTATCGGTTGAGCTGGCGGCGCGTGGAACCGCGCATTTCCAGACGCTCACCGCGATCCCGGTCGACGAGTTCCTTGCTCTCCTGAAGTAGACCCGTGACGACGACTCCCCCGCGAGCACGCTGGATCCTCGCGGGAGGTGTCCTCGGGTTTGCAATCTCCGCGCCGATTGCGCGGTTCGCGCGGAGTGTCCGATCTCAGCTCGACTCGCTTGGGCCGAAGGACGCGGTGGCCCCGTTTCTTCTCGCGCCATGCGAGCAGCTTGACCGCGAGAACCACGAGCGCACCGCCGGGCGCGAAGGGCACGCGTAGTGGTCTGACACGGAAATACCGATGCCGTTCCGACGGCTGCGACACATCGCGATACGGCGTCCTCGGTTTCCCGAAGATTCCCGATCTACAAGAAACACTGCGTCCTTGTCTCCCTCGGTCTCGCTCGCCGGAACCACCACCTCATTCCCGTGTCAGACCACTGGCCGTCGGTATTGTCCCCGGGGCGGCGAACGCCAA
>JAYTQG010000142.1:0-4009 GCA_043746815.1 Thermoleophilia bacterium
CACCATTGTTCGATCGGACACGGACGATCACGTCGCTGCCCGCCCCTGCGTAGCGAACCGCATTCTCGGTGAGGTTTTGTACGAGGGTTCGAGCGAGGGTTGCGGGGAGCGCCACGAGCGTCGCGTCGTCGGCATCGACGTCCAAGAGAAGTCCCGCGGCAGCGGCAGGCTCCACCATCTCGCCCACGACAAGCCGAGCCACGGCTGCCAAGTCCGTGGTCTCGCCGATCGGCGCACTGCCCGACTCCAACTCGGACAACAAGAGGATGTCGTGAATGAGTCCGGTCAGGCGGGCGGTCTCCTCTCGGGCACGCCCGATAAACCGTTGCCGCGTCGCCCGATCAAGGTCGTCGGGCTCCAACGCCTCCAGGATCGCGGACACCCCCGTCAATGGCGTGCGCAGTTCGTGCGAGGCATTCGTGAGGAACTGGGACCGGAGGGTCTGAAAGTCCGCCGCTTCGGTTTCGTCGGCCAGGTACACAGCGACGCTGCCGTCAAACGGGGCGAGCGTTGCCCGGTAGGTCCCCCAGCCATCGGCGAATATCCGCACGGCGAACGTCCTCCCTTCGCTGTCCTCCAAACTCGCGGCAACGGGCCCGGCGAGGAGGTGCTGCCCGAAGGCCTCCAGAACCGTCATCCCGACCGTGATGCCCGTGAAACGCTCACGCGCAAGTTGGTTGACCGACGCAATGCGCGCGTCGGCGGTGACGACAAACGCCGCGATCGGGGCGAGATCGTACGGCGAGTGGTCGTCCGGTGAAGAGTCCGGGCGAGTCTCGGGCACCGCGGCCACGGTTGGCCGAGCTGGCCCTCGCCGGAAACCGAAGATCGCGAGCCCAGAGACGAGGAATGTGATGAGTGCGCGGAAGGTAACGATCCTGTTCGGGGTGTCGCGAAATGTGCTCGCCCATCCGCGCCGTCTGCTTCCCTACGTCGATGCGTCTGAATCGTACGGCCTCGGTCATCGCGCTGCTCGCCACCATTTCCGGCGAATCAGCGATGGCGGCGCCAGTTGAATTGGCTCCCGGCATCTCGTACGACCGGCAGGTGAGGCCCGGGCCGCAGGTCATCCACGTCATCCGCGTTCGGTCCGGCCCGTTCGTCCGACTCGAGCCAATCCTCACCTCCGGGACACCGGCAACGCGCGCACCCCTGACGGCAGCCGTTGCCGCACGAACGGATAGCGGTGGCGTGGCAGCCGTGAACGGCGACTACTTCAACCTGACCCGGGCCTACCCGAGCGGGATCTTCGCGACCGCCTCAGAGCTGACATCGGAACCTGAACCCACGCGTTCGGCGCTGGTCGTGGGTGGCGACGGCCTCTTCCAAGCGCTCCGCCTGCAGCTGTCAGGGAGCTACCAACTCCAGAATCCGACGACGACAACCCCCGCACCGATCCGAACGTTCGCTGGTGTCAACCGCCCGCTTGAGCGTTCCAGCGAAACTGTCGTTTACACCCCGCGCTTCGGCGGAACAACTCCAGGCGATGGAAACCGCGTGGAGGCAGTGCTTGCTGTTGACGGCGGCCTGGCCCTTGCTGCGAACACGCCCATCATGGCGAGTGTTGTGTCAGTGGGACCAACTGGCGGACAGACCCCAATCGCCCCTGGACAGATCATCCTGGCGGCTGGCGGCGCGCAGGGTGGCCAGCTCGCAGTGGACCTCCATCCGGGCGACCGGGTGCGCCTGGAGGCGGCCGTTGCTGGCCTTGCGCCGGGATCGTGGGCTCTGGGCGGGGGGCCAGCGCTGGTCGCGGCTGGCGTCCCGATCGCGAGCGCTGGCGAGGGATTCACCGAGGGGCAAGTCGGGGGACGCACCGCGCGAACGGCGATCGGCCAAGCCGGGGACGGCAGCACGATACTGGTGACGACGGAAGGGCCGCAGCAGGGCGCTCGCGGATTCAGTGCGGCTGAGCAGGGCGAGCTTTTGGCCCAGCTCGGAGCGCAGACCGCAGTGGCAATGGACTCGGGCGGGAGCGCGATCATGACGCTCGGCGACCGTCTCGCGATTCCCTGGGCGGCGGAGCGGCCAATTACGTCCGCGTTTCTCGTCAGCTACCTCGGCACGCGAATCGAACCCTTGTCACTGACCCGAGTGTCACCGAACGGCGATGGCACCGCCGACGTTCTGCCCGCGACCGTGCGGAGTCCAAGCCCGGGGACACTGCGCGTGACGATCGATCGTCGCGGGCAGGGCGAGGTCGCAGTTGTCGCTGACGGCCCGGCAACACTTCGAGTGGACCCGGTCATTGATCCCGCGGTCCTGGAACTGGCGGACGGTCCGTACTACGTCCACTCCACGTTGACCCCCTCAGACGGGACCGCTCCCAGTGAGGCCCGGCAACCATTCATCGTCGACCGCACGCTGGGCGGGTTGAAACTCAAGACGGTGGCACAAAAGAAGGGCTCCCGCGTCGAAGCACAGTTCACGCTCGTGCGCCAGGCGAACGTCACACTGCGCGTCTTGGACGAGAACGGTGGGCTGCTCCGCATTCCAGTCGCGTCACGCCACCTTCGGGCGGGAGTTCAGCGTCTGAGCTGGGATGGAACCCTTCGCCGCAAACCCGCGATTGGCCGGTTTCGTCTGGAAGTCGAGGCGCGCACCAGTCTCGGGCGAACCAAACTTGATGCACCAGTGACGATCACCCGGCGCCCAACCGCGCCGAAGCTGGCGGAGCTACGCAACCGCCGCCCGTGAGCGCCGGTTGCGGACGATCAGCCAGGCGACCGCGCCAATGATGGCAAGGACGATCGCGTAGTCGATGTAGTGGAGTTTGTGTTGCAGCGACTCCCAATCCTTGCCGACATAGCGGCCAAGGAGGGTCAGTCCCGTCACCCATGGGATGCAGCCAAGGGTGGTGAGCAGCGTGAACTTGCCGAGCGGCATTTTTGCCACGCCAGCGGGCAACGAAATAAACGTCCGGATCACCGGCAGGCAACGCGAGACAAGCACGGCGCCCGATCCCCATTTGGCAAACCAGCGATCGGCCATGTCCAGGCGTTCCGGCGTGATGTGGAGCCAGTGCCAGCGCAGCGCCCACGCCCGACCCTTGGTGGCCCCGACCCAATATGCGACCAACGAACCGACAACGTTTCCAATGACACCCGCCGCGATGATCGCGAAGAGGTTGGCCTTGTGCTGCCCGACGAGGAAACCGCCGAACAACTGCACGACCTCACTCGGAATCGGAATGCACGCGCTTTCCAGGGTCATGAGAAGACCGACCATCCAGACTCCGTGCGAGCCGATCATGTCGGTCACCCAATTCACCAGGGGTGCGGTTACGTCAGGCAATTGGTTCTCTCAGTTCGGGGGCGGCCGACCGACGATCAGGTCGACGGCAGCGTCCATTTCAGATTTGACCTGAGTCATCTCGCCGACCAGGCGGTCGATCTCCGCATCGAGACCGAGCTCACCGGAGCGGGAGCGGAAGACCACGTTGCCGAGGTTCTCAGCGAGGGCATTCAGCCGGCGCTGCAGCTGGAACGTCTGGCCACGATCCTTCGCTCCGCTCAGGCTTTGTGCCGCGATGCGGCGTGCTCGGTCGACAAGTCCCATCGCGCTGGCTAGGCCTCTTCGTGGCGGACGATCATGAGCATGGCGAATCCAGCAAGCGAGCCAATCAGCCCGAGCCAGTAGCCGAATCCCGTTCCATCCGGCCCCTCGAACAGGGTCGCCAACATGTAGAACGCGATCGCCCCGGAGAGCAGGGTCGCGAGGTTGATATTGAGGAATGGCGGAAGATCGAAACGAAACGCATCTGCCGCGACAATCAGAGCGACGGCTGCGGCTGCAACAAACCAGAGCCATCCTGAAGGCAAAATGCTCCATCCACTCGCCGACGCGCTAAGCGCGCCCACGCTCACGCTACTCCAGGCGAAGAAGAGGGAGAGAGCAAAGAGGGCGTGTCCCCCGCCAGCGATGTAGCGCTTGATCTCGGGTGTGAGGTTATCCACGGTGAAGGCCTGCACTTTCAGTTCGGGTCGCGGCATCCCTGCGCCGCGCAACG
>JAYTQG010000143.1:0-1781 GCA_043746815.1 Thermoleophilia bacterium
GGAGCGGACCGTCGCGGCAGCCCGCATCAAGGCCCGCCACCCGATGGCGCTTGCCGACTGCTTCGCGACGGCGACCGCGATCGCGCACCGGCTCCCGCTGCTCACCGGAGATCCCGAAATTCTCAATGCGATTAATCTGGGATGCCAGGTCGAAGACCTGCGGCCGCAACGGCGTAGTGATTAATTCCACGCCTACGACGTTCCCCGGGGCCGGTTTCCGTGGGCGGTCCACCGTTGAATCGGTGACACCAAATCGTTAGGCCGAGCCACCGGCGATCTCGATGTTGACTCCCGTCAGATACGAGGCGTCCTCGGAGAGCAGGAACGCGACGACCTGCGCGACCTCCTCCGTCGAGCCGTAGCGGCGCAAGGGCACCATCCCGATCATCTGCTCCGCCACCTCAGCGGGCTCGGCGGCGTAGTACTGGCTCCCGGCGGCGGCCTGCTGGGCGACCTGGTTGTCCCACATGGCACCAGGGCCGATGAATGCGGGCGAGATCGCGTTGACGCGGATGCCATGAGGCGCCAGATCCTTCGCGGCGCTCTTCGTCAGCCCAACGACCGCCGCTTTTGACGCCGAGTAGGCAGGCATGTTGGGTGCCCCCGACACGCCAGCCATCGACGCGGTGTTGACCACGGCACCACCGGTTCCCGTCGCGATCATGGCTCGGCTGACGACCGCCAGCATGGTCATCACGCCCATGACGTTGACCTCGAAGACGCGGCGGGCGTCATCCAGGGGATACCGGTCGGTTGGGATGAACAGACCCTGGTACCCGGCGTTGTTTACGAGCGCGTCGAGGGGCCCAAATCCTGCGACCGCAGCCGTCGCTGCGCCTTCGTCCGTGACGTCGAACACCGCCGTCTGGACGGTGGCGCCCAGTTCTTCGCAGTCGCGGCGCACCATTTCCAGCCGGTCGCTGGCCGTCGGATGGTCCGCAAGGCAGAGGCCCCACCCACGAGACGCGAGGACGCGCGCCGTCGCGCCGCCGATGTCGCCAGCCGCCCCCGTGATGAGGGCGACGCTCACGACGCGACCGTGGCGGCCTTTACCGTTGCGAGGCGAGCGCCATCGGGCTCAAAGAGATGCAGTGTGCCCGCCATCGACAGGCCGATATTGTCACCAATGCGGCCGCTGAATGGCGCAGGGGTCTTTGCGACCAGCGCCGCCGTGCCATCCTCGTGGTCGACACCGACGTGGACGAAGACCTCCGAGCCGAGATCTTCGATCGCGCGGATGTGACCCTTGATCGGCCCGCCATCGACACGCAGCGACTCTGGCCGAAACCCGGCGACGACGCGGTCACCGGTGAAGGCGTCGTAGGTTGCCCCAAGCGCTTGGTCCGGGCGAATTTCCGCGCCGCCAACGCGCAGCGGCGACGCCGACATCGAAACCTGGTTCATTGCGGGGGACCCAATAAACCCAGCAACAAAGAGGTTGGCAGGCTCGTGGTACAGCGTGTTGGGGCTGTCGCACTGCTGCAGGATGCCGTCCTTCAACACCGCGACACGGTGCCCCATCGTCATTGCCTCCACCTGATCGTGGGTGACGTAGACGGTGGTGACGGCCAGGCGGGCCTGAAGCTCGGCGAGCTCGGTGCGGGTCTGCACTCGCAGCTTCGCGTCAAGGTTGGAGAGCGGTTCATCCATCAAGTACACGGCCGGACGGCGGACGATTGCCCGACCCATCGCGACCCGCTGGCGCTGGCCACCGGAGAGGTTCTTTGGCTTGCGATCCAGGTACTCCTCAAGGTCCAAAATCTTCGCGGCCTCCCGAACCT